>CAKSHT010000017.1 GCA_934457235.1 uncultured Oscillospiraceae bacterium | reverse complement strand
CAGTGGTTCTGTCCTTGATCTGCTGTGCAGCGGAGTTAGCGGATGTGATTCTGGAATCCTGAACTACACCGATCATGGTAGGAACGAGAATAGCAGCAAGTACGCCGATGATAGCGATTACTACTACGAGCTCTACGAGGGTAAAGCCCTTCTTGGCCTTGAGAGCCTGAAGCTTCTTTATCATTGTAAAGACCTCCTGTAAAGTAAAAAATTTTTTATGTATAACCCCAGCGGAGTTATATCCATGTTTATTTCGCATCGGAGCTATGCCCCTCCGCTGTATTCACATTATATCCTATCCCCAGGAAAAATGCAAGTGGTTTTTACGAAAAATTGCAGGCAAAACGCAAATTCGTTCAAAACAATCTATTTGCCAGCCCTGGTTTTGTGCATATTGTGTGAAAATTTAGTGTAACAAATGCTAATCGTTTACACAAATCTCACATTGCATGCAATTTCACGCGATTTGCATCGCAGAGTTTCCAGTTTCGCGTCAGTCCGGCAGCCTCAGCACGGGCGAAGTGCCGATGACAACGCCGTCCTCAATGCCGGATTTCCCGGAGCCGCTGAACGCAAAAACGCCGTCCCGGAAATCCTGGAGCGCCGGCTTAGCCACCGAAGCGTCCGGAACGTACTCGAAAACCGACACCCCGACAACGTAGCTCTTGTCGATATGCAGCTCGATGTAGCCGTCCTTTATGCCCTGGAGCGACACGGCAAGGAAGCTGAGCATTTCGGTGTGCTGGTTCGGCAGGCTGCTTGGAACCTGCACGCTGCCGAGGGTGGTCCAGTGGTCAACGCCGTCCTGCCAGTCCGCGGCGGTACCGCCGGACATGGACCACCAGCTGTTGTCAATGGTTATCGCCACTGTCTGCTCGCCGGTGAGGTGGACTTTGTTCTGCGTGTCAAGCTTTGTCAGAAATTCGGACGCCCTGTCCTTGAAGAGGCTCGCGGTTTCGTTCGCGGAGGCTATCTGCGAATCCTGCACAACGCCGAGCATCGTCGGCACAAGTATCGCAGCCAGCACGCCGATTATCGCGATGACCGCAACCAATTCCACCAGCGTGAAGCCGTGCTTCCGCCGGAGTTTACCGTTCATTCTCATACCCATAACCAAAAACCAATTAATAACCAACAGAGAGATATCTCTTGAATTCGTTCGGATCCTGGCAGCGGCCGAGCGCAACGTCCTTGGTGATCTTACCCATGTTGACAAGTCTTGCAAGATCCTGGTCGAGTGTGAACATTCCGTTCTTCTTACCGGTAGCGATCGCCGTCGGTATCTGGAATATCTTGCCCTCGCGTATCATGGAGCGTACTGCGTCGGTAGCCGCGAGGATCTCCAGAGCCGCGCAGCGTCCCTTGCCGTCGGCGGTGGGCACGAGGGTCTGGGAGATGATGCCTACAACGGAGTTCGCGAGCTGTGAGCGTATCTGTCCCTGGGAGTGCGGAGGATATACGTCGATTATACGGTCGATGGTTTCAGCCGCGCCGGTGGTATGCAGCGTCGAGAACACCAGGTGTCCGGTTTCTGCGGCGGTTACTGCGGCGTTGATGGTTTCAAAGTCACGCATCTCTCCGACCAGGATTACGTCCGGGTCCTCACGGAGTGCGGCACGCAGGGAGCCTGCGAAGCTGTCTACGTCCTGCCCAATCTCACGCTGGTTCACCATGGACTGCTTATGTGTGTGCAGGTACTCGATAGGATCCTCGACGGTGATTATGTGGCAGTTCTTTGATCTGTTGATGTGGTCGATCATAGCCGCCAGGGTCGTGGACTTACCGGAACCTGTAGGACCGGTAACGAGCACCAGTCCGCGGGGCGCCATCGCGAATTCGCCAAGGGTGGCCGGGAGGGACAGGTCGGCAAGCGTCGGGATATCGTTTCTCAGCAGTCGGATAGCCACTGCGTGGTAGCCGCGCTGACGGTATACGTTGACTCTGTGACGGAAGCCTGCGGTGGACACGTACGAAAAGTCGGTGTCCAGTCCCTTGGATATCTGGGACTTATGCTTGATGGAGGTTATCTGGTTGATGATGTTTACGATTATCGGCTCGGTGCAGTCCGGGTAGCCGCTCAGCTTCCTGATGGAGCCGTGCAGACGTACTACCGGCGGCAGACCTGCGGTGAAGTGAAGGTCCGAGCAGCCAAGCTCTCTCGCCTCGTCAAGTATCCTGTTGATGTCCATTATATTGTTTGTGTTCATGCCTTCCACGATGATACGCTCCTTTAAAATAAGTATTCCGGCGGCGGCTGATATATTCCGTCCGGATAACCAGTGCGCGGCTTTCCGCTGTCCGCATTCCACGGATTATCCATTCAGTAATATCAGCCGACATATTATCAGACTGTATAAGTTGCCTTTACCAGCTCGTCCATGGTCGTGCGTCCTGCAAGAACCATCTTTGTAACGTTGTCACGAAGCAGCAGCGTACCGTTTTCGGTGGCCTTCGCGCCTATCTCCTCGGCGGTTGCGCCCTTTGAGATAAGCTCCTTTATGTCGTTCGATGTTACGATGATCTCATGTATCGCGGTACGTCCGGCATAGCCTGTACCTCTGCACTTCTTGCAGCCGCCGCGGTGCGCCTGGCATATCTGCACGGGCTTATCCATGCTGACAAGGCGGAGGTCAGCCGGGTCTGAAAGCGTTATTGTTTCCTTGCATTCGTTGCACAGGAGCTTTACCAGTCGCTGTGCGATGATACCAACCAGGGAGGAAGCAACCATGTACGGCGCAACGCCCATGTCCACCAGACGGACGATAGTCGAAGCCGCGTCGTTGGTATGCAGTGTAGAAAGCACGAAGTGACCTGTGATAGCGGCTCTGATAGCGATATCGGCTGTCTCGCCGTCACGGATCTCTCCGACCATTATGATATCCGGGTCCTGACGAAGAATTGAACGGAGCGCGGCGGCGAACGTCATACCAGCCTTTGCGTTTATCTGGCACTGGTTTACGCCGTCGATCTTCTTCTCGACAGGGTCCTCAACAGTTACAATGTTTACATTCGGTTTTGAAAGCTCGCCGAGTGTCGCGTAAAGCGTCGTGGATTTACCGGAACCTGTAGGGCCGGTAACCAGCATAACTCCGTTCGGGCAGCGGATTATCTGCTTGAACATCTCGTAGTTGTAATCCGTCATACCGAGGTCGGTGATCTTTCTTGTCTTTTCGTCGGCGGTGGAAAGCAGTCGGATAACGCACTTCTCACCGTAAACGCAGGGGATAGTAGATACACGGACATCCAGGTTGATGCCGTCGATCTTCATACCGAAACGGCCGTCAAGCGGGATACGCTTCTCTGCGATGTTCATACCGCCGAGTATCTTGATACGCGTGATGAGCGAATTATGCAGCGCCGGGGAAACCTTCATGGCTTCCTGCTCCACAAGCTCGCCATCGATTCTGAAACGGATACGCGTTCTGTTCTTGAACGGCTCGATATGGATATCCGACGCGTTTATGCGGAACGCGGTTTCTACCATCGTGTTTACCAGTCGAACGATAGGCGCGTTGTCGATTCGCTCGCCGGACTGCTGATCGACCGCCTGGTTCTGCTGCGCGGCAGCCGCCTCGTCGTCCAGCTCGTTCATAACCTTGTTTACGGTCTGCTGCGAATAGAACCTGCCGATAGCTTCCTCGATCTGTGTCTTGGTGGATATCTGCGGCACGATCTCCATGCCGGTCTGTACCTTCAGTTCCTCGAAGATGTAGAAGTTTATCGGGTCGTTCGAAGCGACCATCAGTCGGTTGTTATGCATATCGAACGCGATTACGGTCTTTTCCTTGGCGGTAGCCTCTGGAATTTTCATTACCGCGTCCTTGTTGATCTGCACGGAAGCAAGATCTACGAACGGCACTTTAAGCCTTATGGACAGCGCCTGCGCCAGCTGAGTTTCCGACACAAGTCCCATCTCGAGCATTACGTCGCCGAGCATTTTTCCGCCGCTGGTTTTCTGCTTGTCAAGCGCTTCCTGCAGCTGCTTTTCGTTGATGAATCCGTTCTCCACCAGTATCTGACCGATGGGCAGATTTCTAATAGGTCCTGCCATTGTGCAATTTCTTCCTTTCAGAATATTCGGAGCTGCCGGCGCCGAAAGGCTCCTCGGCTCCAAAAACCGCCCCCCGCGGTTTTCTTTCTATAAGTATATAAATAAGGTCCCCGCCGTGCATTATTTCATAAATCCCTTGCAAATACATGATTTTTATGGTAAAATAAAGGCAGTATTTTAAAGGGGGTCATTTATAATGACGGCATTAAACATAGTAACCTGGGTTTTCGTATTCATTTTCGGCTCAGTGATAGGAAGCTTCCTGAATGTGGTGATATACCGCACTCCGCTTCATCAGTCCATCATTACGGAGCCGTCGCACTGCTTTTCCTGCGGCAACCGTCTGAAATGGTACGATATGTTCCCGATATTCAGCTGGCTGATACTCCGCGGCAAGTGCCGTTTCTGCGGCGCGAGGATATCTCCCCGCTACATGATCATGGAAACGCTCTGCGCGGTATCCTATCTCGGCGCGTACCTGGTGTACGGCTTTTCGTGGGAGTTCGCGGTGGCTTGTATCCTGTTCGCTGTGCTGATAGTCCTCAGCGGCATCGACATTGATCACTTCGAGATACCATACTGGTGCAGCATAACAGTTGCAGTCCTGGGAATCGCTTCATTCTTTATCCCCTGGGGAAACGCAATGTCCGCCCCGTGGTATGAGCGCCTTATAGCGTTCGGCGTTGTCGCTGTGATGTTCATTATACTTGTTCTGGTCGGCGGCATGGGCGGCGGAGATCTCCAGCTGATGGCAGGAGCTTCACTGCTGCTTGGCTACCGTGTATTCCCGGCGCTTTTCATCGGCATCGTCCTTGGCGCCGTTTACGGCGTTATCAAGAAGTTCCGCGACCACAAGGCTGAGCTGGAGCTTACCGAGAAGATACGCCAGATAGCGCTCGACTGGTACCAGGATCAGCTTGACCGGGACATCGGCTATGTCCTTGCAGGACATGATGATGTTATAGTTGGCTCGATAACCGGCGGAAAACCGGACATCGAATGGGAGTTCCTCGACGAGAACGCGTGGAAGGGCATTCCGGACAAATCCGCACTCAGCCAGAAGATCCGCGATGAAATAACCACGGAGCGCGAAGGCTCCTTCCGCATAACCATCAAGGAGGATCAGATCACCCGCGTGAAGTATTCACGACGCATGGTGTTCGGCCCGTTTCTGGCAGTCGGAATCGCTGTGGCATTCCTGTTCGGAAACCAGATCGTAAGCTGGTACATGGGACTTATGTTCGGCGCCTGATAAGTACTTAATATTTTCCTCACCGCCGGAAGGCGGTGAGGATTTTTTTGTTGTTTAGTTTACGGTGTAGTTACGGACTACGTAATAGATGAAAATGTCTCTGCCATCTGCTTCTGTATCCGCAAATGCCTTCGGCGAGGCGGGGATTATGGTTGAATTGTAGTCGTCAGCGCTTGCGCCGGCAGCCAGCATTACCTTGACCTGTCTCAGCTCAGTCACGCCGGTGCCCACAAATGCGAGCGACGACCTTGCAGAATCGCGGTAAGCCTGCACCCGCATGTTGACAGCGTCATCGCGCAGCGGATTACCGGAGGGATCAGCATTTGCGACCTTTGAAAAGTCGTATGTGAAATACAGGTCATCGTACAGGCATTCGCTGAACACGAGCCTGGACTTGGACGTATCGAGCTTACCGCTGTCGTTCATCTTTACGCTTTCGTCATAGAGGAAGTAGTTGTTTTTTGTTTCGTCATAACGAAGGCTGATGCACTTGAGCAGGTAAGTCTTATTTACGGCAGCGCCGTTCACGCCGGAGCACCATGTGTTCATCTTGGCAATCTTGTCGGTCGCGGCGGTGTTGGCGCTCAGCGCGTTGTAGCTTGTGTTCTCAACGATAAGGACCTGGTTTGCATTGCGTATGCTCTTGGTGATGTATTCCTGAACGCACGTAGCTGTATTTTCAGCGGCAAGGTCCTTGCTGGTATCATTGAAGCTTGAAACGATCGGGGAAACAATAACCATCATTCCGCCCATGAGAATAGCCAGAAGCGCCACGGACACGATCATCTCAACCAGGGTAAATCCGGAGGTTCGTCTGAAAAGACGCAGCATTCTTTTCATCATGTGCCTCCCTTATCGTCCTTGGACTTCTCCACGGCGGCGAAAACATTCTTGTGCGTCGTGCCAATGATTTTTCCGTCTTTATCCTGAGTATCGCCGATGATTTTTCCGTTCTTGTCCTTGGTGACCTCAAGATATCTTGTGAACTTGTAGCTTCCGTCAGACTGAGCCGATTTGTCCGTCTGACCTGTCGTGTACAGTCCGAAGATATCATAGGGGTTGAGCGTAGCGGAAACGTCCTCCAGAGGAGATTCCAGAGTTACAAAGAACGAGATATAGCCCGTCATGGAGGTCAGCGGAGAAGATGTGCTTGCCTGCGTCGCAGAAAGTCTTATCGTCTTTGAATTTGTTGCAGTAGCAAGATAACCGGAATGCGATGCGGTTCCGATATCTCTGAACGTTCTTCCGGCCGCCTCATAGTTGCAGTAACCATAAGAAACCATCTTAGTGGGGAATATCAGTCTGAACTGCTTGAACATGTCGTACTGCTTGTCTTCCTCGCCAGTTACCTTGGCTGCTATAAGGTAGCGGTTTACCGACATATCGCTGGTATCCCTCTGCAGTACAAGACTGATCTGGGTGATTCCATTGGACCCGTAGATATTGGTCGAAGCGAAGCGGTTCTGAACGCTTCCGCTTGATTTGTCATTATTGGGATCGCTGTTATTTCCTCCGCCTGTCATTGCAGAGTAATCCACATCGCCCACGAAATACTCCAGCGCAATGGAATTGCCTGCGTCCGGAGCATTCGGGTCGCCCACGGAATAACCGATATCGACCTTGTCGGCACCGTTGAAATTGAACGAAAGCTTATCGCCGGCTGAACCATCGTACGTCTTATCCTGGGTCTTGCCATAGTATACGGTCTGCTGGTTCTCGATCTCTTCCTCAAGAGCAACATTCTGCTGCTTTGCGATGAGCGCCTGATTAAGTATCGAGCATACCATAGCCGCCATGATCGCGAAAATGACGAAAGCCACGAGGATCTCAACGAGCGTGAAGCCGCGCTTGGAAATGAATTTTTTCAGCATATAACGTCACTCCCTCATCAAGTTCCATGTACACGCCATTCACGGCTTGCATTCGGCGTAAGCGTCTGGAATTTATCTCCGACGATCTCTTCGATGGACTGATCCGGCTTTGCATATACATACTCATAATATCCAGCCATGATATAGTCGGATACGATAAGACCGCCGCAGCTCTTCAGACCGCCGCCGGCACCCGCAGACTTATCCATGTAGGTCATGTAAGGCGCGTAAACATAACCGTAATATACGTTCTCTTCAACGCCCTTCTTACCGTTCAGCGGATACTTCAGACAGCCTATCTGAATGTCAGCACTCTCATCGCATGAAACGATGAAGATGTTTACGTTAGGCTCCTGCGGTCTGCCCTCGTACATATACTTGTCGCCGGTGAACTTGGATTTTTCGATGCGTCCGGTGCACTGGCATGTCGTAGGAGCTGAATCCGACTTGACAAATCCGCCGTGCGTGGTGCAGGTGTATCCGTCTTCCTTATTGGCGTTCTTTGCCTTGATATAGGTGCAGGTTCCGGTAGTGCACTTATCGGCGTCATGTATTACGTCCTTAAGCTTTGCGGGAGCGCCTGCCGACAGAGTGCCGTTGGTATAGGTCTCGTAAGTTACGCCGTTATTTGTAACGGTTGTCTTGGATCCTCCCATATACATGAACCATGCATAGTGACCGAAGAACTCCTGACCTGCCGCCTGGTATGTTGTTCCCTTGGGAACATTTATGACCAGGTTGCCGTCGCCAACAGTGAGAATATTTAAAGTTTCACCGAAACCGCTCAGCCTGTCAGAACTATGCGGTTCAATAAAGCCATTGATAGTTCTGGCTGCTGACCATGCGAAGCCGGTAGGAGTATTATCCGTATCATCGGGGTTAAGATCGATATTGTTCGAAAGATTTATTGTCAGAGTATTTCCGGCAGCACCGGTATCAAATATGATGGTAGGACGCATACCGCCACTGGAACCATCACCCACATCAACGATATCGCCGATGGTGCAGTCAGAATCAATGACCTCGACCATCTTGGGAGCGACCGATGTTGTTCCCAGGCTGTAGTATGAAGATACCGGTGTAGTTGTTCCATCGTCCTCTACGACCTTGATATCTGTAACATCAAGGGTACCCCAGCGGTTGTTGAACACGATATTCTTGACGTTCTTGTCTGCTTCCTTGGTGTCAACTACCCACTTCGGATAAACAGAGCCGCCGATAGCAGAATCGAGCCTTTTCAGTGCGTCGGACTGCGAAAGCATGAACTTCGGAGATGTCTCATCGACAGACCATCTCGTTGCCTCAATCTCGTCCATGGTTACATATGTGCCATCGTACTTAAGCAGCGTCTGACCAGAAGAAGAACTCGAATTAGCTGTTACCTTTATTTCCTTTTCGGCGTTCGAGTATATCTTTCCGCCGTGGAACTTGACCTGAGTCTGTCCGTCCGTCGGAAGATCGATGTTAATATTTCCGCCGACGTACAGATTGCCGTAGAAATTAACTTCCCTGGTGATATTCACATTGCCGAGTACATACACGTCCGTAGGCGCATTTGTACCGCCGAAATTTGAAATATGCTGGATATTTAAATTTCCGCCGACGATTATGATGCCGCGCTCCTCGCTTGTTGCCACTGGGCCGCTGCCGCCGAGGTCATAGCTGTTAGGCTGGCTCTTGATTATCAGATTGTTTCCTATAGCCCAGAGCGTCGGTTCGCTGCACTTTGCCGGATTAGCAGAGTCCATCTGGAACTCCAGCGTTCCGGCGCAGATGATGCCGGAATTGATAGTGAGCGCGCCGTTACCGTCTACAACGTTACCGAACTTGACATACTCAGAGTCAAAGTACATCGTGGAATTATAAGTACCGGAATCTACCCATACGTCGTTCGGAACATATCCCGTAGCCGTGAAGAATCTGTCGATAGGATCCATCTGGTTAGGTTCGGGATCCTTGGTTCTGAGATATGTGTGGGTGGTTTCAACTATATCGTTCTGGGAAACCGTCACTGCGACATCGAAGATGTGCCATGTCGTGCTCCCGATAGTTTCGTCCTTTAATCTCGTCACATCAACGGAATATCCGCCAAGCGGTGTATCGTCGATACCCGTGCCCGCCAGGGAGGCGAAGCCGTTGCCATCGGTGGATATAGTGTGACCGGGTTCAAGGGCGAGGACCTTTTTGACAAGATCCTTACTGGAGTTCTTTGAATCAGCTATATAATTTCCCAGGATATCGGCAATAGAAGTCGAGGAAACATACGCCTGCTCCTGGTCAAACTTTGCATACTGCACCTGTCCGGAGGAAACCACCGACATATACATTGCAGTGACCAGCACCACCAGGGCCGCCATCGTGCTGACGACCATGAACAGCGCGCTGCCACACGGTGCAATATACTTTCTCAATGCGTGTTTCATGTTGATTACCTCCAATACATTTCACGCAAGGCCACCCGTGCTCCGCCGACACACCCCGTGCGGAGCGGAGCCGGGACTAAGTTACAAATCAGCCTGCCACTCTCTGATCCTGCTCAGCGAGCTTGTCGGTAGGATCCTGCATGCGCTCAAGGCTGTACATTGTGAGAGTTACCTCAGCGGAATAAACGTAGTCCTCGCTGATCTCGCCGATGGTGTCGTTCTTGTTAGCGTTGGTGTTTGCGGCTGCGTTTTCCTCGCCGTCTGCCTGATTCTGCTGGTTGTTATTGGTATCGCCGATACCGAGCGCTTCCTTGATCTCCTGCTTGGTGGGGATCTTTACGTTGCTCTCAGCCGCAAGCTCTCTCAGTGCGTCGTATCTTACGTCCGGTGCAATGTTCTCGATTATCTGATCATACTTTTCCTGAACGTCCTGGTAATCAATGGTGATACCGCTGGAAACGCGGATAGCCTTTCTTACGCCGTCGGACTTCTCGTAGTCGTTCACACAGTCAAAGAACTTCAGCAGATCGTCCTGCTCAAGCGCGGAAACGGTAAAGGATACGTCGATGGAGCCTACGGACTGAACGTTTGCAAGCGCCTCCTGGAGGATAGCGGTTCTCTGCTGCTCCTCGGAAAGCTCGCCGTTATCGGAGTCGCCTCTTGCAAAGGTCTTGAGGTCGTAAACGATCTCGGATTCCTCGTTGAAAGTAACGCCCAGTTCGGACACGCCTGCTGCGCCGATCGAAAGGGAGTCAACGGAGATTGCAACACCCTTGTCCTTGCAGAACTGAATGAACTCGCGTATCTCGTTATCAGCCTGATAGGGCTTCATTTCCTCGAAGAACATGTCAGCGATATTCTGACCGTCCTCGTAAGCCGCATAAACGTCCTGACCGAGCTGTACCCTTGTCGCAGCCCTTTCCTCTGCGGACTGAAGCTCCTGCTGCTTTGCCACGAGCTGTGTGTTGCTGGTGCCGATGTTCTGGAACTGGGGCACGATGAAAAGGAATATGCCAAGACCAAGAATTATGATAACAGCAATGATGAGCACTGCCATTCTTTCCTGTTTACTGAGTCGCATTATTCAGTTACCTCCTCTGCTTCTGTTGACGCGTCTGCATTGAGATCAAGGTTGATGGAGGTTGCGTGCTCCTCGTCAGAACCAGGTCTGAGGTTCATCGTGATCTCGAATGAGAAGATGGTGTCGTACTTGCTTTCACCGGTCTGTAACTCAAGGTATTTGGAATCCAGTGTGGAATTTTCCTTGGTGAAGCCGGTGTAGGAGATGTTCTGGAAATACGGATCTCCGTACATTGTCTTTACATCGTTAGTGAGCTTCTCGACATAAGCGGACGGGATCGCCGTGGGATCGCCCTTGCTCTGTCCCAGGAATCTCACGCTCACGGAATATCCGCCGAGCGAAATACTCTGGATATCCATGTCAACGCCGTACTCGTCCTTTACGGCCTCCATAGGCTCCTTGACCTTGTTCACAACATAGCTCTGGATCTTAGGCATGTAGTTGAACAGCTCAGATGTTGAACCAGCGTTTGCGATATAGCTCTGGAAGCCGGAGAGCATGCTCTCACGCTCAGATACGACTGCGAGCTTGTTCTGGAGATCAGGAGTATCTATCCTTGTCTGAAGCTCGGAAACCTGACCCTTTATGGAAGAATCAACGACGGAAAGTCCGAGAGTGATCGCGCCGACCAGGACTACCGCGCCAACGCATGCGCCCGCAAGTGCAAGCAGGTAGCCGTTCATGCCCTTGGACTCCTTAGCGGAGGTAGCCTCCAGCAGGTTGATGTGCTCAAGGTCCTTGTTTCTTCTGTAGATAGCGCCGATGGCGTTAGCATACTTGGTGAAGTCGATCTCCGTCATGGTGATGACGGTAGAGGGAGCAGCCAGCACATGCACCGGCACATTGAAGGAAGAAATAGCGTTCGACAGCTCGATGAAGTTACCTGTATCGCCGTAGAACATGATCTCCTTCAGCGGCTTGGAGCCCTTGCGGCTCTTGATGAACTGGATCATTCTGAACAGGTTGTCGTAAACCGCACGTACAACGTAGTCAGGAGCATTGTCGTAATCTGCCGGGTCGATGTTGAAGTAACGCGAGAATACTATCTGGTTATCCTCGTAGAGGTTCATGTTAAGGAAGCCCTTGTCTATCTGGATAAGCAGCATGGGCATTCTCTCCGCCATCTTCGGAGTGTTCACGATAAGACGTGTTACCGAGTTGTTGGAGATGTTTACCGCCTTGAGGGACAGACCGATGTGGGAGAACAGTCTTACATAGCCGTCAACCAGTCGCTGGGGGCAGGCAGTTGCGATGATCTTGATGAGCTTGTTCTTCTCCTCGTCCTCCGTTTCGCCTGCGATGGTGTAGGAGATGTTGAACTCGTTGGAAACGCCCATGTTAGTCTGGATCATCGCCTCAATAGCGGCGGTGTTCTTGATGCTCTTGGGCTTGGGGAGCAGCATTTCCTTGTAAACGATGGAGCTGGAGGTAATGGACACGATAGCGTCCTTCTCCGTGATGCCCTTTGTCTTGATGATATCGTTCAGTTCAGCTGCGACCATAGGAACGTCGGTAATGTAACCGTTGGAAACCATACCGAGGGTCAGCTCACGCATATCTGCGTCCTGCACCCTGATCTTGCTTCCGCTGTGTACGCCCCTGACCAGCTTTATTTGTCTGTCAGTAATATCAATTGAAAGCATATTTTCACCTCATAATATGTAAGTTAGTTATCAAAGTTGACTGCGGTTTAAGCAGCGTTCGTCATACCGCCGTAGAGCATCGGGAATATAGCCGCCAGTACAAGACCGATAGCGACGCCCATGATGATGATCATAAGAGGCTCAAGCATACCTACCAGCTTTGTGATAGCGGTATCGCCCTCTTCCTCGTAATAGTCAGCGGCTTTGGCAAGGATAGTATCCAGCGTACCGGATTCCTCGCCGACATAGATTATCGAGGTGAACATGCCCTCGAAAATTCCGGTCTTTTCGACCGCCTTTGACATGCTCTCGCCGAGCTTGATGTTATCCACGACCTCCTCAAACCTCTTGGTAACGTAGGAGTTGCCGAGCACAGAGATAGACTTCTCGATGCAGTCCACCATCTGAAGACCCGCAGCGTAAAGGTTTGACATGTTTCTTGCGAAACGGCCGGTGTAAACAGTGGAAATAAGCTTTCCGACCTTGGGAATTCTGAGAACGAGTTCGTCCCACTTCAGCTTGATGAAAGGGGTTCTCTTGCCTACCCATACGGCAACGATGATAGCGAAAATGACTATCAGATAAATATACCAGTAATTGATCAGCGAATCCGAGAAATCCATCATCGCCTTTGAAAGCGGTGTAAGATCCTCAGGATCCATCATAGACGCGAAAGTCGGCAGGATCATCGTGAACATGAGGATCACTACCGCGAGCGCGAGCACGAGCAGGATGATAGGATAAACCATCGCACTCTTGATCTTGTTGTTTGTCTTGTTTGCGTTTGCGAAGTGGTCGGATACTCTTACCAGTATCTGATCGAGTGTACCGGAGGACTCGCCGGCTGCAACCATGCTGACGAAAAGGTCAGGGAAAACGCCGGGCTTGGACTCAAGCACCTCCGAGAAGGACTTACCTTTCTGAACCTCCTCATAAATATCCAGCAGAACACGCTTCGCCTTGGGCTTCTCCTGCTGCTCCTGGAGTATGTAGAGCGCTCTTACGAGAGAAAGACCCGCCGAGGTCATCGACGCAAGCTGACGGCTTATGAACGACACCTCTTTAGTTTTGAATCTGTATTTCACGTCTACTGCGTCATTTGCACCCAAGTCGCGGTATCTAGTAACGTACAGATTTTTTTCCTTCAGCTTTTGCTGAAGATCCTGATAATCCTCTGCCATCTCCTGTCCACGGACGGTTTTACCGTTGACATCGGTGGCCTGATACGAGAATTTTTTCACCGGATAACCTCCAATCCCCCTGTCGCCGGACTGCCGGCGGCACATGATCGTGAATTAAGGGCGCACTTTGCCCTATACTCCACTATAGTGTTTAAATTATACCATATTTTTGTTCTTATTTCAAGCGCCGCGCATTCCAAAAACACTAAATTAGAGCCAAAACTCGTGAAACGGCGTGTAGAATTTCAAATAATCTTTATGTGCACTTTGACCAAAAACGACTTGCAGTAAGAATATTTTTTATACCCTTGACAACAAAACGCGAAAAGCATGCCCAATAATACAGAATGTCTATAAAAACAAAACTCCCCCGGAAAGCTCCGGAGGAGAATTTGTGTTACTGAAAAAAGTGGAAATTAAGTTTGCGCCGAATTACTCAGCGGTGTAAGGGATGAGAGCGATCTGACGTGCTCTCTTGATAGCTGTTGTGAGCTCTCTCTGGTGATAAGCGCAGCAGCCGGTAACTCTTCTGGGAAGGATCTTAGCGCGCTCGGTCATGCACTTTCTGAGCTTAGCAACATCCTTGTAATCAATGAATTCAGAACGATCAACGCAGAACTGGCAAACCTTTTTTCTGGGGCGCTTAACTGCGTGAGCCGGTCTATCAAACTTTTCAGCCATGGTATACTGAACCTCCTTTATTGTTCAAGTCAAACGGATTTTAGAAAGGGTAATCGTCCGTTGCAGCGTTCGCGAAATCAGCTGCGGGAGCCTGCTGTGACTGGGGAGCCGGCGCCTGTGCGGGCGCGGAGTATCCGCCGTTGTTTGCAGGTGCGGACGGTGCAGATGCGGCGTAGTCGTTGTAGGAGCCGCCCTGCGACTTTTCGCCGGTGAAGCAAAGACGATCTGCAATAATTTCTGTAACTCTAACGTTCATGCCATTTTTATCGGTATAGGAACGTGTCTGAAGCTCGCCTTCAACGAGGATCATCTTTCCCTTCCCGAAATATCTGGTTACAAAATCAGCCTGTTGGCGCCAAGCAACAATGTTGAAAAAGTCTGATTTCTTCTCTTCTCCCTTTTGCTGAAAACGCCTGTCAACAGCAATGCTGAATGTGCAAACATTTGCGCCTGCGGGAGTAGTTCTTAATTCGAGATCATGAGTAATCCTACCCATGAGTATAACTTTATTATACATCTTGACACCTCCATACTACAAATTGCTATGCTCTGCTGTTCAGCCGAACGAAATTACTGCTGCTGGCCCTGTGCGAGCACAACGATGGAACGCAGAACGCCATCAGTGATGTTGATGACACGCTCAAGCTCCATGGGGAAATCAGGCTTGGACTCGAAGTTGTAGAGTACATAGTAGCCTTCGCCCTCGTAGTTGATCTCGTAAGCGAGCTTTCTCTTGCCCCACTCATCAGTGTTGGTGAGTGTGCCGTTTGCATTGATGAGGTCAGCAAACTTAGCGACCAGCGCCTTGATCTCGTCCTCGGTCTTCTTCAGAGAGAAAACGATTATTGCCTCATACTTCTCAGATAACTTTGCCATTTATATAGCACCTCCTTATGGATATATATCCCGTGCGGAATGCACGAGAAAGGGGTTAGGACTTTTACAGCCTTAACTACATCATTATATCAGAAACCGTACCGCTTGTCAAGGGCTTGGAGGGCACTTTTTCGTAGATTTGCAGAAAAAATGCACATTATTTCCACTCCGAACGGCTGACGATACTATTTTAATATAAGCGATAAGCGCTGTAACTCCGGATATACAAAAACGGGAGGGTCGCCCCTCCCGCCCATATATATGTCTGCGTTAAGCGTAAGTACTCAGCAGCGCGCCGACATTGTAGCTGTAGCTCGGCTGAACAGTGTTCGAATAGGAGAACATGCTGCCCGTGCTGCCCTGGAGCCGCTCTATCTGCTGCGCTTTCTGGTTTATCTTGCTTGCGTAGCCGCCTCTGCCGAATGTGGATTTCAGCTCATACGCCTTGACGTTGGAAAGCTTATCCTTGTCAAAGCTGAGCTTGTTGTCGCTGCCGACCGTGACGCCTGCGCGCTTCAGCGCACTGGAATACACCTTGGTTGTATTTACCATCACAACGCCCTTCTGAAGCACCGACTGATTGTCGGACTCGCCAAGCGCGCCGACCATATCGTTGTAGCTGTCAACGAAGCCCTGAATTTTCTTGGAAACCGCTTCGGTGTCAACAGCATCGCCGTAATCCAGCGAATTAGCGTAACTGACAAGATCCTCGGAGGATTTCTCCGCAGCGCTCGCCGCCTGCTTTACGGTTACGGTCTTTTCAGCTTTCTCGGTATCCTCGTCGCTGGGGAATATCGAGCTGTAGAGCTTCTTGTACTGCGCCTTGAAGTAGTCGTTCTTGTTCCTCAGGATACTTTCCATTGCGTCGTTTATCGACGCGGAGTTCTTCCCTGTAGAGAAAGTGCTCTTCGAAAACAGACTGCCGGTGCTAACGCCGGTTTTTGCGGAAGCCTGCGCCATTTTAAGCTGAACCATCGCCATACTACCTACTGTTGCCATAAAAACACCCCCTTAAATAAGTCTGAATGATTTATCAGGAAACCTTTCTCACAATTGCAATCGGCGTCTGCTGAGAGCACTGATCAAGAGGATTATCCTTGAATGCCTGTATCGGGAATTCGTCGGGCATGTCCTTGCGGGGCTTGCCGAGTACGTTCGCGCCGATATCGTTCGCGTCGATGATAACGACGTCCACGCCCATGTGCTTTGTGAGGCGCTGAGATACCTCGTCGGGCTTATCCGGAGCCATCTTAGCATAATGATTATAAGGCGGGAGCGTGTATTCGCACGGGCCGTCGATGGCACGCGCCTTCATTCCGCAGATGTTGTAGAACACGCCGTGCTTGCCGAACAGCTTGCCAATAGCCGCGCAGAACGCCGCCCAGAGTACCTTGACCCTGCCGACCTCGCGGATGCAAAGCTCCATGGTCTCCGGCATGCCAAGACCGATTCCGTAGTTAGTCTTTACGACGAAGTGCGAAAGTATCTTCGCCAGGCGCGAAACCTTTATCTCCTCGATCGGGAACGCACGTCCCTGTGAGATCGCAACGATCTTCTCGGACATGATTATCGTGTCGCCGGGCTGCACGTAGTCCTTTGCGTACTTGTCCAGAACGTCCTCCAGCACATCGTCCTTTGTGATGACGTGGGTCTTTACGGGGTATCTTGCGTACCTGCCGTAATCCGTGTCTATTTCAAGATTCTTGCCCTCGTTGGGCTGAAAAGGCATTTCCATTATATTTTCCCCTGTTTTCGGATATTACAGGCAGTTATCAGCCTACTCCGTATACCTTTCTGTATTCTTTCATCTTCTCAACGTACTCCTTGCCCGGAATAACGTCGTTTTCAAGAGCGTCGATGATGTCGTTTATGTTGACGATGGAGTAAACCTTTACTCCGAACTCGTCGTAAACCTCCTGTACCGCGGATTTATCGGAGGCCAGCCCCTTTTCCATGCGGTCAACAGTGATTATCATGCCCTCGACATCGATCTTAGCGGCACCCTGGAGCTTCGGCAGAACCTCGCGCAGAGCCTTGCCGGATGTCATAACGTCCTCGATGATGACTACCTTTTCGTGATCCTCAAGGGTCTTGCCGACAAACATTCCGCCCTCGCCGTGATCCTTGACCTCCTTGCGGTCGAAGCAGTAGTTGACGTCAACGCCGAACTTGTTGTAGAGCGCCGTGCACGCCGCAACGGAAAGCGGGATACCCTTATAAGCCGGACCGAACAGAGTCTGGGGCTTAAGACCGTTCTCCATGATGCACTCAGCGTAGAATTCGCCGAGCTTTGCGAGCTGTGCGCCGGTCTTGTAGTTGCCTGCGTTGATGAAATAGGGCGCAAGTCTGCCGCTCTTGAGCGTGAACTCGCCGAACTTCAGTACGCCGCTGTCTACCATGAACTTGATAAAGCTTTCTTTATAGGTCATTATATCCTCCAGTTTACTGCGCAAAGGCAGATTTTTTCATTCTTTATTAATTATATCACACTATATAAATAATTTCAAGGGCGCGGCGCGAAAATTTCCGCAAAAACACGTCCTGTAGAAAATGTGACGGAATTTTTCACGGATAATTGTGCAAATACAACATAATCCGAAACGGCGTAAACGATTAAACGCAGGAAAAACGTCAAATCATGGCGCAGCGCATCTTTTCAACATGTGCATTTTGGTAAAAATCAAGTGGTTTTTCCCTTGACATTTTCGTTATTTTGTTGTAAAATAAGTATGGACTTTTCTGCATCGTTACATCGGCAGAATTGTTTACGTTAATTAATATCTATTATATTATAGACGTTATGGCGGTCTAATATATAAAGTTCAAGGAAACCGTTATCTATGGGCGGTCGGTTCCGGGGGGAATTCCGGCTGTCGCTCTGCCACGATTTTTCAGTGCAGCGCACTGTTTCATGTCGCGCCGCGCCCGGTGTGGGCGTATTTGCAGCGCTTCAAAAAGATTTACGCAGCATAGCACTGCGAGCGTTTCTGCGCCGTTGCGCGGAAATTCATTCCCAGAAATTGTATATTATTCCCGCCGATCACTAAGAAGGAGGGAAAATGAGATGGAACCGATAATCGCGATAATCATCGCTGTTGCGGCATTCATCGTCGGCGCAGCCTTAGCCGGCTTCATCTGCTTCAAGATGGGCGTAAAGCACCGCATAAAAACAGCGGAAGCCCAGTTTGAATCCGCAGAGAAAGAATCGGCACGAATCATCGAAGAAGCCAACACCAAAGCGGAAGACCGCAAAAAGGCTGCCCTGGTCGAAGCCAAGGACGAGATCTACAAGATGCGTTCCGACGCCGAGAAGGAGATCCAGCGCTTAAAGGGCGAAACTGACCGCGAGCTGAAAGAACGCCGCGGAGAGCTGTCGCGCTCCGAACGCAGACTCCAGCAGAAAGAGGAAAACCTCGACAAAAAGACAGACAAAATGGAGCGCTATGAAGAACAGCTCCACCAGAAGCACAAGAAAGCGGACGAGAAGATCGCCGAGGCTGAACAGCTCAAGACCGAGCAGATTGAAACTCTTGAGCGCATTTCGGGCTTCACCACGGACCAGGCAAAGGAGCACCTGCTGTCCATGCTGGACAGCGAGCTGACCCACGAAAAGGCAGTCAAGATCACCGCCTACGAGCAGAAGCTCAAGGACGAGGAGGACGAACTCGCGCGCAAGCACATTTCGCTTGCCATCTCCAGACTTGCCGCTGACACCGTTTCCGAGTCCGCAGTATCCGTCGTTGCAATTCCGAACGACGAGATGAAGGGACGCATAATCGGACGCGAGGGACGCAATATCCGCGCTCTTGAAACGCTGACCGGCGTTGACCTCATCATCGACGACACGCCAGAGGCTATCACACTTTCGAGCTTTGACCAGGTACGCCGCGAGATCGCTCGTATCTCCCTTGAAAGACTTATCCAGGACGGACGTATCCACCCGGCGCGCATCGAAGAGACCGTCGAGAAGGCGCGTAAGGAAGTCGAGCAGCGTATCCGCCAGGAGGGCGAGCGCGCTGTCATGGAGACCAACGTAAATGGTCTGAACCACGAGCTTGTCAGACTTATCGGACGCCTGCGCTACAGAACGTCCTACCGTCAGAACGTGCTCAACCACTCCATCGAGGTGGCTCACCTCGCGGGGATCATGGCGAGCGAGCTTGGCGTGGACGCAGCGCTTGCAAGGCGCGCAGGTCTGCTGCATGATATCGGTAAGGCGCTCGACCACGAGATCGAGGGTTCGCACGTACAGATCGGCGTTGACGTATGCCGCAAGTACAAGGAAAGCCCCGAAGTCATTCACGCTATCGAGGCTCACCACGGCGACGTTGAGTGCCGCACGGTAATCGCAGCGCTCGTACAGGCTGCCGACGCGATAAGCGCCGCAAGACCCGCAGCAAGAAGCGAAAACTTTGAGAACTACATAAAGCGCCTTGAAAAGCTTGAGGAGATATGCTCCTCCTACAACGGCGTTGAAAAGTGCTACGCTATCCAGGCGGGCCGTGAAGTACGTGTAATGATCAAGCCGGAATCCATCACCGACGACGGAATGAAGGTACTCGCAAGAGATATCGCAAAGCGTATCGAAAACGAGATGGAGTACCCTGGTCAGATCAAAATCAACCTTATCCGGGAAAGCCGGGCAGTTGACTACGCAAAATAAATCCTGCTGCGCTCCCACCAGATGTCGGGGGCGCAGTGCTGTTTTCCGGAAATCATAAACGACCGCCGAATCTGGCCGGCGGCGAAAAACATCAAGGAGCAAACCCTCATGATCTTATTTGATGCGACAAAATGCGTTTCCTGCAACTCGTGTATCCGCGAATGTCCGGTGCCGGAGGCAAACAAGGCGGTGCTGTCCACACACGGCAAAGTGACCTACAACATCGACCCGGACAAGTGCATAAGCTGCGGCGCCTGCGTCAAGGCATGCAGCCACGGCGCCCGCACCTACGAGGACGACACCAGGAAATTCTGGGGCGACATAAAATCCGGGCAGCAGATAGTGCTTCTGGTCGCGCCGTCCATCAAAGTGGCGTTCGACGGCTGCTGGCGGAACGTGCTTGAATTCCTGCGGAAAAACGGCACCTCTGCGATCTACGACGTATCCTTCGGCGCGGACATCTGCACCTGGGCGCACATACGCTACGTCGGGAAAAATCCCGGAAAAAAGCTGATTTCCCAGCCCTGCCCCGCCATCGTGAATTACATTCTGAAATACGTCCCGGAGGCCGCTTCCAATCTGTCGCCGGTGCATTCTCCGATACTCTGCGCAGCTATCTACCTGCGCAAGTACCTCGGCGTAAACGCGAAACTTGCCGCGCTTACGCCCTGTATCGCAAAACGCGATGAATTCCAGCAGACCGACATCGTTGACTATAACGTCACATTTGAGCACCTGGGCGAGCTTCTGGAGGAAAACGGATTCCGCCTTGCCGACCAGAAAGGTAAGCGCTCCGCATTTGAATTTGACGGACCCCAGGGAATCATGGGCGCGATCTACCCCCGTCCGGGCGGACTTAAAACCTGTCTGGAGCTGGAAGCGCCGTCACTCAGCGTAATTTCCTCCGAGGGCACCGACCACATATACCGCGAACTTTCACAATACCCGACCGTTGGCGCCAGAGATCTGCCCGACGTGTTCGATGTGCTCTCCTGCGGACGCGGCTGCGGCAGCGGTCCTGCGATAGGCTCGCCGCTCTCCGTCTACAGAATGAGCGGTATACTCAACGGAATCGAAAAATACAACCGCAACAACCGCGTGAAATTCGACCGCCGCGGCAGGGACAAGCAGTTCCTTGACTTCGACAGGAAGCTCAGCACCGCGGACTTCATGCGAACCTACTCCGCTCAGACGGTAAAGACCCTCGGCGCAACGGAGGAACAGATAGACGAAGTTCTGCACAGCCTGGGCAAATACACGCCCACTGAGATGAACTATAACTGCCACGCCTGCGGCTTTGCGACCTGCCGGGAATTCGCGAAAGCTATACTTGACGGCACGAGCATGCCCAGCTCCTGCGCGCAGTACACCCAGCACGAAGCTGACCGCCGCCGCACGCAGATAGAGCAGACGAACGCCAGCATAAGCGAGATAACCGTGCAGCTGGGCAAGGTAGTAGAGAAGCTGACATCCAGTATATCCAGCGTAACTGACGCCACCGGCGGTATCACGCAGCTGAACAGCCAGAACGACCAGGCAGCCGCGGAGCTTTCCGGCGTGATCACTCAGCTTCAGACGCTCACGGAGAATATAAACAGCTCGATGGAAGCGATAAACAACAGCGTCACCGGATTTTCAAAAATGACCAGGAACATCAGCGACATCGCCCGCCAGATAAATATACTTGCAATAAACGCCAGCATAGAAGCCGCCCGCGCCGGGGAATACGGCAAGGGATTCGCAGTCGTCGCCGAGGAGGTACGCAGCCTTGCGGAGCATTCCCAGACCGCGGTTACTGAAGCGGAAGCAAGCAACAGACTTGTGTTCAGCGATATCAGCGATGTAAACGGCATAGTATCGACGATCACGGAAAAGATGAACGATATCCTGACGATGATGGACAGCATGAAGCACAACATCGCAGACACCCTTGAACGCGGAAGCGATATAAGCACCGCAATGACCGACGTATCCGGCATAGCCTCCTCGGTAGACAGCCTTGTCACCCGCGCGGAGGACGTGCTGAAAAACGCAGAATAGGGGGAGTTATGGCAAATCCCACAAAATCCACCGATCTCCGCGTAATAAAGACGCGCCAGACGATACGCACCGCACTCAGCTCTCTGTTGTCGGAGCAGGAACTTCCGGATATCACGATTACGGCGCTGTGTCTGCGCGCGCAGATAAACCGCAAGACGTTCTACCGTCACTACCGCTCTATATCCGACGTGATAACGGAGTTTGAAAACGAGCTTCTGTCGGATTTCTCGGATATCCTCAAGACCAGCAAGACCAGTATATTTGATATCGGCTCTGTGCTCGGCGAGATAAGCGCGCTTATCAGCAGCAACCAAGATTATTTCGTGAAGCTGCTGAAGCTCAATCCGGAGCTTTTCAGCGGCGGCAGGGTCAAGGCTATGCTGCGCCGTGCGATAGAAATAGCGCTTCGTGACCTCGGCGCAATACAGGACGAGCAGACGCTCCATGCGCTGTCGGAATACACCGTCAGCGGCGTGCTCTCGCTGTATTCCGCATGGTTTGACGAGGGGTGCACCGGAAGTCTTGACGCGGTAACGGAGACCGCCCGCCGAATGACTACCAGCGGACTTAACGGATTTATTCCCGTTGACAAGCTGAAAGAAATACTCTGAGCGATTTATAAAAAGCAAGGGAGGGGTTAGTGCCCCTCTCTTCTATTGCGCAAGAACTAACTGACGCACTACTGAAAAACCAGGGACTGCACAGTCCCTGGTCGCAGTCTGTCGAAAAAGTAAATTTTGCCCGCGAAGCGGGCTTTTGAAATCAATTTTTTGACCCAGCTTTGCCGGGTC
>CAKSHT010000016.1 GCA_934457235.1 uncultured Oscillospiraceae bacterium | reverse complement strand
TCATATCGTTGTTCTTGTTTATGTTGGGAAGTATCGTCGCTGCGGATACAGCGATAACTGCACATGCGGCCAGCGCGCCTAACGCATAGTACGTTCTGCGAATGTTCAGCGGCTTCTTTTCCGGGACTTCATTCTGAGTGCTGTTCTGAAGCTCCGCCATTACTGCCGCTTTCATTCTGTCTATAGTTTCTCTGTCCGGGGAATTGCTCTCCATCGACTTCTTGTATTCCTCTCTGAAATCCATCAGAAAACCACCTCCCCGGAAAATTCTTCGCTGAGTAACGGCTTCAGCAGCCTTCGGGCGCGGCTGAGCTGGGATTTCACTGTTGACTCCCCCGCGCCGACAGCGGCGCTTATCTGCGCCACCGACATATCTTCAAAATAGAACAGGTGTATCACCGTACGGTATTTTTCGGGCAGCTTCATAACGGCGTTGAGCACCGAAATGCGCCTTTCCGATTTCTCAAACTGCTCCTCGCAGTCGGAGTACGCCGGCTCGTTTTCCGGGTCGTCGGAATTTTCCAGCATCTCTCCGGAAGCCCTGTGGCGGTTCCACGCAGAGGACGCCGTATTTTTCGCGCAGTTCACCGCACACCGGATAAGCCACGCTTTCCGGTGCTCTTCATCATTATAGTTAAGGTTCGTTCGGAAGTACCTCAGGAACACCTCCTGGGTCACGTCCTCTGCGTCGCTGCGGTCGCCCAGCCTCGCAAATGCGATCCGGTAGACCATGGGCATGTACTGCTCCATGACCTCCTCAAAGCTCTCCGCAGCGCTTAGGGATAGTGTCTGCATATTCGTATATCTCCGGTACCGTCGGGCGGAGGCTTATCAGCGCCGCCTTGTTTTTTGAATTCACTTATAAAACCAGATCACAGTAAAAAAGGTTGCAGATTTACGGAAAAATATCCGGGATAATTCCCCTGCGGCGGTATGTTGGATCACATCAGGGAATATCTATATGATATGTCGTCAGAATTCTTAATAGATTTGTGTGCAAATGTTACAAATAAGCACAATTCAAAACAGATATATTGCACAATGTTGACAAACTTTTCAAAAAAGTACCTGTTACCCCTTGATTTATTCTGAAAAATGGTTAAAATATAATTAGCACTCAAAGAAACAGAGTGCTAATTTAAATCAAGTACATTAATATTGAGGAGGATATATATTATGACAATCAAGCCTTTAGCAGACCGCGTAGTAATAAAGATGGTCGAAGCTGAGGAAACCACCAAGAGTGGTATTATCCTGACAGCTTCCGCACAGGAGAAACCCTCCGTCGCTGAGGTAGTTGCAGTAGGTCCCGGCGGAAACGTTGACGGCAAGGAGATCACAATGAACGTCAAGGTCGGCGACAAGGTGCTCATCAGCAAGTACGCAGGCACCGAGGTCAAGGTAGACGGCGTTGAGTACTCCATTCTCAGACAGTCCGACATTCTGGCAATAGTAGAATAATCGTATAGGAGGAATTAATCATGGCAAAGGACATCATTTACGGCGAAGAAGCCCGCAAGGCTCTCCAGGCAGGTATCGACACCCTGGCTGATACAGTTAAGATCACACTCGGCCCGAAGGGCAGAAACGTAGTTCTCTCCAAGAAGTACGGCGCTCCGCTGATCACCAACGACGGCGTTACAATCGCAAAGGAGATCGAGCTTGAGGACGCATTCCAGAACATGGGCGCAGCTCTTGTAAAGGAAGTAGCGACCAAGACAAACGACGCAGCAGGCGACGGTACAACTACCGCTACACTGCTTGCACAGGCTCTGGTACGCGAGGGCATGAAGAACATCGCAGCAGGCGCTAACCCGATGGTAGTAAAGAAGGGCATGCAGAAGGCTGTTGACGCAGCAGTTGAGCAGATCAAGAAGAACTCTCAGGCAGTAAACGGCAGCAAGGACATTGAGAGAGTTGCTACAGTTTCCGCCGGCGACGAGTCCGTTGGTAAGCTCATCGCAGAGGCTATGGAGAAAGTAACCGCTGACGGCGTTATTACCCTTGAAGAGGGCAAGACCGCCGAAACCTACTCCGAGGTAGTAGAGGGCATGCAGTTCGACCGCGGCTACATCTCCCCGTACATGGTAACAGATACTGATAAGATGGAAGCTGTTATCGACGATCCGTATATTCTCATCACAGATAAGAAGATCTCCTCTATTCAGGACGTTCTCCCGCTGCTTGAGCAGATCGTACAGGCTGGTAAGAAGCTCGTTATCATCGCTGAGGACGTTGAGGGCGACGCTCTGACCAACATCATTCTGAACAAGCTGAGAGGCGTATTCGTATGCGTTGCTGTCAAGGCTCCCGGCTTCGGCGACAGACGTAAGGAAATGCTTAAGGATATCGCTATCCTGACTGGCGGCGAGGTCATCACTGAAGAGCTTGGTCTTGACATCAAGGAAACCCAGATCAACCAGCTCGGCCGCGCTAAGCAGGTAAAGGTCAACAAGGAGAACACCATCATCGTTGACGGCTGCGGCGATAAGGACGCTATCAAGGACAGGGTCCACGAGATAAAGACTGCAATTGAAAACACCACCTCCGAGTTCGACAAGGAGAAGCTCCAGGAAAGACTTGCTAAACTCTCCGGCGGTGTAGCCGTCATCAAGGTCGGCGCTGCTACCGAGGTCGAGATGAAGGAGAAGAAGCTCCGCATTGAGGACGCTCTCGCAGCTACCAAGGCAGCTGTTGAGGAAGGCATCGTAGCAGGCGGCGGAACAGCGCTCATCAATGCAATGCCCGCTGTAAAGACTCTCGTAGACACTCTTGAGGGCGACGAAAAGACCGGTGCTAAGATAGTTCTGCGCGCTCTTGAAGAGCCGGTACGTCAGATTGCTCTGAACGCAGGTCTTGAAGGCTCTGTGATCATCGACACCATCAACCGTGAGGGCAAGGTAGGCTATGGCTTCGACGCTTACACCGAGACCTACGGCGACATGATCTCTGCTGGTATCGTTGACCCCGCAAAGGTAACACGTTCTGCACTCCAGAATGCAGCTTCCGTTGCAGCAATGGTACTGACCACCGAGTCCCTCGTTGCTGACAAGCCTGAGGAAACTCCGGCAGCTCCTGCAATGCCCGCAGGCGGCATGGGCGGAATGTATTAATTCCGGACTTCTGAATAAACAACTGACCGGGACGGCTATGCCGCCCCGGTTTTGTTATATAAAAAATTAACGGGACTGTTTTCACAGCCCCGTCGTTTTATTGTTTCAGCCAAGCTTTACACGAATGAAATCCGTAATGATATCAACGCACTTGTCAAAGCCCAGATCTCCGCTGTTAAGGCAGAGATCGTAATTACGCGCGTCGATCCACTCCCTGCCGGTGTGCGCCTTGTAATAAGCTGCGCGCTCCTTATCAATTGAAGCGATAGTCTTCAGCGCCTCCTTGCGGTCGGTAATGCCCTTGACTTCTGCGGCGTTCTTTACGCAGGCTTCCTCGTCCGCATAGATGAACACGCGGACAACCGACGGATCTTCACGCAGGACGTAATCCGCGCATCTTCCCACGATAACGCAGGAGCTTTCGGACGCGATCTGCTTTATCACCATCGCCTGGTAATTGAACAGGTTCTCCTCCGAAATGAATCCGGACTTGCCGGGAGCAATGACATCACCCTTGTAAACTCCGGGCTTGCCGAATACTCCGGACTTTGTCTTTTCGTCGCTCTGTCCGAACAGCGCTTCATTGATACCGCTGACATCGGAAGCCATGCGGATAAGATCCTTATCATAGAACTTCACGCCCAGCTTGTCGGCCAGCATTTTTCCGATCGTTCTGCCGCCGCTGCCGTAACCTCTGGCAATGGTAACTATAAACTTATCCATAGACCCTCCCACAAATTACAAATCAAATTATTCGCCCAGATATGCTTTCTTGACCTGATCGTTGTTCATAAGTTCCTTCGCGTCGCCGGAGAGAACTATCTTACCGGTTTCCAGAACGTATGCGCGGTTCGCGATGGAAAGCGCTTTCTTTGCGTTCTGCTCGACCAGAAGAACGGTCGTGCCGCTCTTGTTTATCTCCTGGATTATATCGAATATCTCGCTTACATACAGCGGAGAAAGTCCCATAGACGGCTCATCCATGAGAATTATCGACGGCTTGGACATCAGCGCCCTGCCCATCGCCAGCATCTGCTGCTCGCCGCCGGAGAGAGTACCCGCAGCCTGCGTGCGGCGCTCCTCCAGTCTGGGAAAGCGCTTGAACACCTTCTCCAGAGATTCATTAATCTCAGCCTTGTCCTTGCGGGTGAAGGCGCCGAGCATGAGGTTCTCATAAACCGAAAGCTGCGCAAATACGCGGCGTCCCTCCGGAACATGCGCCATACCCATTGAAACTATCTTGTGCGCCGGAGTCTTTGTAAGATCCTTTCCGCCGAACATGATGGAACCGTGCTTTGCCTGCACGAGTCCAGTGATGGTATGGAGTATCGTGGTCTTACCTGCACCGTTAGCGCCGATCAGCGCGATTATCTCGCCCTGCTCGACGTCAAAGGAAATGCCCTTTATTGCGTTTATCGCGCCGTAATATACCTGTAGATCCCTGATAGACAGCATTGACATGAGCGTTTCCCCCTTATTCTCCAAGATATGCAGTGATGACCTTCGGGTCGTTGAGCACCGCCGAAGTATCGCCCTGCGCAAGCTCCTGCCCGAAGTTGAGTACGGTCAGCTGTTCACAGATACCGGAAACCAGCTTCATATCATGCTCAATAAGCAGTATTGTCATATTGAACTTGTCACGGACGAAGTGTATCGTCTGCATGAGCTCCTCGGTCTCGTTCGGGTTCATGCCAGCCGCCGGCTCGTCAAGAAGCAGCAGCTTGGGGTCTGTAGCAAGCGCACGCGCTATTTCAAGCTTTCTCTGCTTGCCGTACGGGAGGTTCGCAGCAAGCTGCTCTGCCTCGCTGTCAAGGTCGAATACTTTGAGCAGCTCCATTGCCTTTTCGTTGGCGCGCTTTTCTTCCTTGAAGTATCTGGGAAGCCTGAGTACGCCCTCGATGGCGGTGTAATTCATATGGTTGTGAAGTCCGACCTTTACGTTGTCAAGCACGCTCATCGCCTTGAACAGACGTATATTCTGAAACGTTCTCGCGATTCCCGCGCGATTGATGTAGATAGCGGGCTTGCCGGTTATGTCCTGCCCGTCAAGCAGGATAGTTCCTGTGGTGGGCTTGTAAACGCCGGTCAGCATGTTGAACACCGTAGTTTTTCCGGCGCCGTTCGGACCGATAAGTCCATAGAGTTGACCTTTTTTTATGGTCATATTAAGACCGTCAACGGCACGCAGTCCGCCGAACTGTATAGAGAGGTTCTTGACCTCAAGAATGTTGCTCTCAGCCATTGTCCGCACCTCCAGTCTTTTTGCCGCCGCGTTTGAAGAAGCCCTGTATCTTCTGAACCGGAGCGGATACGCCTATCCTTTCGCGCAGTGAAATGAACACCGGAGCGTTGTTGAACACCATCATGAGTATCAGAACTATGGCGTAGATAAGCATTCTGTAATCGCCAAGTTCACGGAATATCTCCGGCAGGGCGTACAGTACGATGGTCGCGATGATGGAGCCGCGCAGGCTGCCTAGTCCGCCGAGTACGACAAATACGAGTATCAGAATTGACAGATTGTAATCGAACTTCTTCGGAGCCAGAACAGTCAGCGAGTGCGCGTAAAGCACTCCGGCAACACCGGCGATGGCTGCGGAAACAGTGAACGCGATAAGTCTGAACTTTGTAACGTTTATGCCCACGGACTGCGCTGCGATATAATTATCGCGAACTGCCATGCACGCGCGTCCGGTACGGGAGTTGATGAAGTTCATCAGTATAACCAGGCATATCATCAGAACCACAACGACCAGTATCAGAGTGGTGTCCTGCGGCGCCTTGATTCCCTTTGCACCCTCCAGGATAAGTTTGCTGGTTCCGGGGTCAGTTCCGGTAACTCCGGAAGCGAAACTGAAATGCAGTCCGTCCTTGTCCATTGTGAGATAGATGTTATTGGCAAGCGCCTTTATTATTTCGCCGAAGCCCAGCGTTACGATAGCCAGGTAGTCGCCGCGCAGACGAAGAACCGGGATACCGATGAGCACGCCGAAAATAGCCGCAGCCACCGCGCCGACCAACAGCGCAAGTATCATTCGCAGCCATGATGGATTGATGGTTTCCTGTGTGATCAGCGAGAATATACCTCCGGCATACGCGCCGATGCACATAAATCCCGCATGTCCGAGAGAAAGCTCGCCAAGAATGCCGACCGTGAGGTTAAGCGAGATGGAGAGTATGATGTAAATACCTATCGGGATAAGCAGACCGGAATACTGACTTCCCAGCACGCCAGTCGTAGAGAGCACGCCGAATATAACGAATAATCCGAGCGTCATGCCGCAGGTTATGAAATTATTCTTTGTTGTCTTTGTCATGTCCCTGCCCCCTTAAACCTTTTCGCGGATCTTCTTGCCGAGGATACCGGTAGGTCTTACTACCAGCACGATTATCAGCACGAGGAACACGATAGCGTCAGAAAGCTGAGAGGATATGTAAGCCTTTGCGAGCTGTTCGATAACGCCCAGTAACACGCCGCCTATCATAGCGCCGGGGATGGATCCGATACCGCCAAACACCGCCGCAACGAACGCCTTGATGCCAGGCATTGAACCGGTGTACGGGCTGAGCTGCGGATATGCGGAGCACATCAGCACGCTTGCAACTCCGGCGAGCGCAGAGCCGATGGCGAATGTAAGCGAAATAGTGCTGTTGACGTTGATGCCCATGAGCTGAGCAGCGCCCTTGTCCTCGGCGACCGCCAGCATTGCCTTGCCAGCCTTGGTCTTGTTGATGAACCAGGTCAGGGCAGCCATGATGATAACTGATACCACGATGGACAGGAAAGTTTCCATAGAAACCTTGAGCGAGGTCTGTACACCCGGCTCGACCGCGGTAAAGAAATGTGTACCGTTCTCGGAAACGGTCATAAACGGTGGCATTCCGTCAACGATAGAGGTAAAGTTCCGTGCAGCGGAGCCGAAAATCAGGAGCGCGAGGTTCTGGAGCAGGTAGCTGACGCCGATGGCTGTGATAAGCACCGCAAGCGGCGGTGCGTTACGCAGCGGCTTGTACGCCACCTTTTCGATGACTACGCCGAGCACCGTGCATACGATTATACCAATGATGACTGAAAGCCACACCGGGCACCATGCCGTAGACATCGCCGTAAACACAGCATATCCGCCTACCATGATGATATCGCCGTGCGCGAAATTCAGCATCTTTGCGATACCATAAACCATCGTGTAGCCAAGCGCGATGAGCGCGTAGATACTGCCGAGGCTTATTCCGCTGATGAGATAAGAAACAAAGCTCATATAGAACCTTCTCCTTTCGGAATTTTATCTGCCGCATATCAAAACAGACTTGACAAAATCTGCTTTGATTTACGGCAGTAAGTCTGCCATAAAAAATATACCCTTAATTATACAAATGAGACCCGTACAGTTTCTCCGGAAAAAGCCGGAGAAACCATACATACGGGTCTGAGTTTGTGATTTATTTCAGTTCAGATGATCACTGAGCGGAAACGTAGGAGCCTACGCCGTCAGTAACTGCGATCTTCATAACCTGAGGAGCCTTGGTCGGCTCGCCGTCAGCGGTCCATGTGGTGGAACCTGTTACGCCGTCGAGTGTGATCTCGGTCATAGCAACCTTTACCTTGTCGCAGATATCGGAAGCGCTCATGGAAGCGTCGCTGATCTCAGCCTTTTCAAGAGCGAGCTTGATAGCGTAAACTGCGTCGTAAGCGTCAGCTGCGAACTGGATCGGAACCTCGCCGCCGGTGAGTTCCTCATAAGCAGCGGTGAACTTAGCGGACTTCTCATCAGGAGAAGAAGCTGCGAAAGGAGTCATAACAAGAACGTCCTGAGCGATGTCAACCTTGTCGCCGAGCTGGTCGATAAGGCCGTCAAGACCGTCGCCGCCGAATATCGTCATGTTCATGCCAGCGGACTTGGCCTGCTGGAGAATAAGGGAAGCTTCCTGGTAGTAGATCGGGAGGAAGAGCAGGTCAGCGCCGCTGTCCATTACTTTCTGGATCTGTACGGAGAAGTCGGTCTTAGCGTCAGCTGTGAAAGCTTCCTCAGCGGAGATCTCAAGGCCTTTTACCTCAGCCTCAGCCTTGAAGCCGTCGAGGATACCGGTGGAGTATACATCGGAGCTGTCATAGATAATGCCTACCTTGGTAGCAAGAGCGTTGTCAACGATATAGTCAGCTGCGATCTTACCCTGACCAGGGTCGGTGAAGCATACGCGGAAGCAGTTGTCACCGGCAGAGATAGCGTCCAGGGAAGAACCGGACGGAGTGAGCAGGAACATGTTGTCCTTAGCAGCCTCAGCGCTTACTGCAACGCAGGGAGCTGAGGTAACGGTGCCGACCAGCAGCTTCATGCCAGCGTCCTTAAGTGTGTTATATGCGTTTACAGACTTCTCAGCATCGTGCTCATCGTCCTGGAAGTTAAGTTCGAGAGTCATGCCGTTTACGCCGCCTGCCGCATTGATCTCATTAACTGCGAGCTGAGCGCCGTTCTTTACAGCGTTGCCGTAAACTGCTGCTGCGCCGGTGATCGGACCGATACCGCCTATAACGAGCTTGCCGTTCTCGCCCTCTGTTACGTTTGTGTTGGAGTTGTCAGCTGCGGAATTGTCAGCAGCAGAGCTGTTGCCATTGTTGGAGCAGCCTGCGAAGGGTACCATCATAGCTGCTGCAAGAGTAGCTGCTGCAACCTTTCTGAATACATTTTTCATTTTAGATTTCTTCCTTTCCTTGTTTTCGCCCCGCCGTCCGGGTTTGATTTTGCTGTCAGACTGCGGAGCAGTGCGTTTTTTAGTGTTTGTTCGCTAATTGCAGGAAATCCGTCAGCGGATTTTTCTTTGCAATTATATAATAACCTTTAATTCAAATTCTGTCAAGGACAAAATAGCATTGATTATTCACAATATACCGCTCAATTTTTGTACATTTTTTACTAAAATCACATAAACTCAGCACAAAAGGCCCCAAAAAGCAGCATTATATGAAACACCTGAGAATTATCAGACGCATTTTTGCACGTCCGCTGAATTAAGCCTTATTTAAATATTATACTATAAAATAATAGGGTTGTCAACAACAAATAAAAGAGAATGATTACCGTTCTGTCAAATTTGCAAAACTGCTTGACTTTTGTCGAAAAAAGATTTATTATATAATGTAGGTGTTAGCCTGTTCTAATGCCGAAAGGAGCGATAATATGAGCTGCGACTGTGAAACCAATTTTGAGGAGCACGACCTAGTTGACTGCATAACCTCCGCGCTGGACGCCCGTGATCCGTACACTGGGAACCATTCTCGCCGGGTGAGCGACATGGCGTGCGAGCTGTGCCATATCCTTGGACTTTCTCACGATGCCACACGGGAGATACATATAGCCGGACATCTTCACGATATAGGAAAGATCGGCATTCCAGACAGCGTTCTGCTGAAGCCCGGACGTCTGGACGACCACGAATGGGAGCTGATGAAACAGCATCCGAAAATAGGCGCCGATATACTCTCCGGCTGCCACAATTTCGACAGAATTGCCGCTATAATCCTGCACCATCATGAGCGTTTTGACGGCAAGGGCTATCCATTCGGCGCAAAAGGCGAGGAGATACCGCTAGGCTCCAGGATAATCGCAGTATGCGACTCCATCGACGCAATGGCAAGCAGCCGCGCGTATCGCAGAGCCATGCCGCTTTCCCGCGTCCGCGAGGAGATTGAAAAGAACTCCGGCGTGATGTACGACCCGCAGGTAGCAAAAGCGATGCTTGACAACTGGCATATCGTTGAGGAAACCTACAAGCATATAGCATAACAGAAACGAGCTGCATTACGCAGCCCGTTTGAGACCGTCGAAAAAGTCACGTTGGGACTTTTCCGCCGAACATCCACGCCGCGCGCACGGTTTGTCGGCAAAGCCGACAAACCAGCGTAAGACCGCAGGTCGTCGCCTTGCGTAAGGCGCAGCCGTCGCTTAGACACTTGCGCGGATAGAAGTATTTTTTGACCCGGCAAAGCTGGGTCAAAAAATGGATTTCAAATGCCCGCTTCGCGGGCAAAAGATACTTTTTCGACAAGCTGAAACGGGCTGCATTACGCAGCCCGTTTTTCATATGAGTTTCATTGACCTGAGGCGCTGATAAAGCTCTCCGGCGGGAAGTCCCATCACATTGTAATAATCGCCGTTGATACGCCGTACAAGTAACGCTCCGCGTCCCTGTATGCCATATGCGCCCGCTTTGTCCATTGGGTCGCCGGTGGCAATATAGTCCGCGATCTCCTGCTCTGTCAGCGGGAAGAATTCCACCGTAGTTTCCTCCGCGAAAGTACAGCGCTGCTCTCCGGAAATCACCGTAACTCCTGTGAACACACTGTGCTGCCTGCCGGACAGCTTATGAAGCATTTCAGAAGCATGCTGTGCGCTGTACGGCTTTCCGAGTATCTCGCCGTCTATAGCAACAACAGTATCCGCCGCGATTATCGTATCGGTGATCCTGCCGTCCGGGAACTTACGCGCCGCGATCTCCTCCGCTTTCTGCTTAGAAAGCTGCTTGACGGCGTCGCATGGCGTTATCCCGTCCGGAAGTACCTCCTCGCCCTGCGCCGGGATAATCTCGAACTCCGGCGTTATCAGCGCCAGAAGCTCTCTGCGCCTGGGCGACTGGCTTGCAAGTATCATGCCTTGCTTCCCTTTGTATGGTGCTCCGGCTTGTAGGGATGCAGCGGCGCATAAATCTCATTGTAATTCTTTATACACTGCTTTATGACCTCAACAGCCTGTTTCTGTCCCATTACCTCATTGACAGCGGTTTCCTTGCCCTCCAGCGCCTTGTATACCGAGAAGAAGTGGCGCATCTCCTCAAACAGGTGGCTCGGCAGAGCTTCTATTCCGCGATATGCGTTATACGTCGGATCCTCAAACGGGATAGCGATTATCTTTTCGTCGTTCTTTCCGTTATCCAGCATCGTGATAACGCCGATAGGATAGCACTGCACAAGCACCAGCGGGTCTATAGGCTCGTTGCAGAGCACAAGAACATCCAGCGGGTCGCCGTCATCCGCCAGAGTGCGTGGGATAAATCCGTAATTTGCAGGATAGTGCGTTGATGTGTAGAGGATTCTGTCCAGTACGATAAGTCCGGTCTGCTTGTCAAGCTCGTACTTCTTCTTGCTGCCCTTTTCTATCTCAATAACCGCCATAAAATCATTCGGCGTGATGCGCGCCGGGTCGATGTCATGCCATATATTCATAAATCTGCTCCTTTCAGGTGTCCTGTGTGAATTTATTATACAACTTTTCCGGCGCATTTTCAAGTGGAAATTACATAGAAATCCGTCACTGCCACAGGCTGTGTTACATATTATGGTACTGACCCGGAATTACCGGAATACCTGTACGGAGGTGCGGCATGGAGAACATTCTTTTCATTGGCGGCGACAAACGGATAATATATGCGGCGGAACTAATCTCGCAGAGCACCGGGGCATTTGCCCTGGGACTGGGCGGCGGCTTTCCGGAACCGCAGGGCAGATATTCAGGCATCGTCCTGCCGCTGCCATTTTCCCGCAACGGCACTATAATCAACGCGCCGTCGTCAGATAAGCCGCTCCCGCTGGATATAATCGCGGAATACGCACAGCCCGACGCGCTCGTAATGTCCGGCGGCACCTCCGACAAGCTTGAGGCTATCTGCGCCGCAAACCGCCTGGAGCTTTACAATTACTTTGCCGGTGAGGAACTGACGCTGAAAAACGCACTGCTCACCGCAGAGGGCGCTGTTTCACTGCTGATAAGTGGTTCAGACACGGCGCTCTGCGACAGCTCGGCGGTCATAACCGGATACGGCAGGATAGCACGCTATCTCGCGCGATTCCTGCGGGAATTCCGCTGCCGCGTGACCGTTACCGCCAGGGCTCCCGTACAGCGCCAGGCTGCCCTGCTGGACGGATTCTGCGCCCTGCCAACAGAGCTGACCGGGCTTGCTGCGTCCAGCGCGGATCTCATAATCAACACAGTCCCCGCGCAGCTGCTGACGGAGAGCGATTTCGGGAAGCTCCGCCGCGGCGCGGTTTACCTTGAACTTGCCACCCGCGCCGGACGTCCGGAGCAATCCTGGGCGGTACCTGCCGGAGTGAACTACATCAACGGCGCCGGTCTGCCCGGTAAATTCTCCGCCAGAACCGCCGGGGAAGCCATTGCGAATACAGTTCTTGCGGCAGTGCGCGGACGCTGATATATATGCCACATGAAAGGAGGAACCGCCTGCAATACGGCGGTATTCATATATGACCGATATCTCAAAACTTGCCGGGCTGCGGATAGGGGCGGCGATATGCGGCTCATTCTGCACGTTTTCCCGGGTGTTCCGGGTATTGTCGGAACTGACCGCTGCCGGATGCGATATCACCCCGATAATGTCCGACAACGCCTACACCACGGACACCCGCTTCGGACGCGCGCAGGAGCACGCCGCGCGTCTGTTCGACATCACGGGAAAGACCGTGCTTCACGAACTGACGACTGTCGAGCCGATCGGCCCGAAAAAGATGTTCGACATTCTTCTTGTCGCTCCCTGCACCGGAAACACTCTCGCCAAGCTTGCCGCCGGTATCGTAGACACTCCGGTATGTCTTGCCGTAAAAAGCCATCTGCGCAGCCAGCGCCCGGTAGTGATCGCGGTATCCACCAACGACGCGCTTTCCGGCGCTTCAAAGAACATCGGTATACTCCGCAATTACCGGAACTTTTATTTTGTACCGGTATTCCAGGACGATCCGGTGAACAAGCCGTTTTCAATGATCGCGGATTTCAACAGGATCCCGCAGACGATAGAAGCCGCCCTTGACGGCATACAGATACAGCCTATGATAACCGCCGCGCCGGGCGCTGATTAACGACAACGCGAAAGCCTGCCGAAAGCTTTTCGGCAGGTAGAGACCGTCGAAAAAGTCACTAAAGTGACTTTTCCGCCGAAACAATCCGAGGACATTGGGCGTTGCCCAAGTCCACCGCTTCGCTTCTGCGCGCACGGTTTGTCGGCATAGCCGACAAACCGCACACTTGTGCGGATAGAAGTATTTTTTGACCCGGCAAAGCTGGGTCAAAAAATTGATTTCAAAAGCCCGCTTCGCGGGCAAAATTTACTTTTTTGACAGACTGAGCCTGCCGAAATCTTTTCGGCAGGTATTTTTATTCGCTGGTCATGCGGCTGACAGAAATGATAAGAATTGCCGCCATTATCATCACGCACATGGAAAGTCCGGCGTTCACCGAGAACGCCTCGACTGACGCAGCATTCGCGGAATATACCTCCTGCGCCGCGTCCGGAAGGAATTTCACTGGGAACGCGAGTGCTGCGCTCAGCAGCGCCGCCGGTATCCTCAATATCAGCAGTCCCCGCACCGGGACAAGCCCTCCGGACACCGCCATGACCTGCATTATCACGCAGATACCGCCGAAGCTCAGCAGACCCGCGCACAACGGAGCCGCAAGCACTCCGTCCGGCAGCATACCGCGTACTCTCGTGACTTCCAGGAACGCCGGGAATACGCGGTCTGCGTTCCCGCCAAATCCGGCGATCTCCAGCAGCCACGATACCGCCCTGGTTATCCCGGAGCGCTCCAGCAGAGCCGTAATCCCCGCGAATGCCGTAGCCATTGCGCATACCGTATACATTACCCTGGCTCCGCTGTCTACCGACCTGACGAAGCAGTCTGCGGAAAGGTCAAGCCGGTTTTCGCCGCTGCCGAGCGTTATCCGCTCCCCGGCACGGCAGACGACAAGCGCCACAACAAGCGACGAAACAAGGCACGCTGCGTATATCACTCCGCCAGCCCCTGCGCTCCTGAAAACCTCAGTGCCTGCTGTCCCTATAACGAAAGACGGCCCGCTCCCGTAGCAGCAGCACAGCATGCGCCCTGCGTCCTTCTTCGACAATCTCCCGGACTTAACAAGCTCAGACAGGAGCCGTGCGCCTACCGGATATCCGCCAATGTTTGCCAGCAGGTACACCGCGCACAGCTCCTCCGGGAGCCGAAGCAGCCTGGACAGCGGCTTTGTCAGCGGCGCGAATGCCGTGAGATACAGTCCGCTGCGCTGAATGTATATTGAGATAACAGTAAACGCAAACAGCGCCGGTATCACGACCTCCAGACAGCCGGAAACCGAGTTTCTGACCGCCGCCGAAAGCTCCGCCGGACACAATATCACTCCCGCCGCCGCGCACAGAACCAACCCGGACAGCAGATACTTTCTTGCCGCGCCCATCACTTTTCCGGAGCGTTGACCCCGGAAACTCCGCCGGCTGCGGAAAATCCCAGGCACAGCAGCAGCTTAACCGGCAGCATAGCGCCCTCCGCCCTGCCGAATATCAATCCCAGCAGGAGCAGCGGGATAATAAACACAACTCCGCATACTGCTCCGGTTTTAAGTCCGTTTCTTCGGCGGAGCTTACCCGCAGCCCTCCCGCACAGGAAGCTCCCGGCAGCCAGCGCGAGTATCGCAGCCAGCCACTCGGCTCCGCTGTCCGCGCCTGTCGCCCACATTATCAGCGCACCTGCCGCAGATACCACGGCGGCGGCAGTATATCCCACGCTCAGCCCCGCAGCAAATGGCGCTGTTCTGGATCTTCTGAAGTTCTTTCGCATATCATCACCCGTCAGATTATATGCGGCGCTTGTCCGGGATATGTCTTTTTAATATGCCCGTTATGTGAAATATTCACAAAATTTTCACCTCAAATTAGGCTCTGTTTGCTTTTTTTCACATTAAACCCCTTGATTTATTTGTAAAAATCATGTATAATAGAACTGTGCAAAAGTCGTGTATTGTTTTTCCCACGATTATCAATTTCCAAAAAGGAGAATTTCAACATGGATCTTAATAATATCACACTGCTTGATGTGATCGACAGGCGCACACTCCAGAACCTGCAGGACGCATTTGCTGCCGCTACAGGAATGGCTGCGCTGGCGACTGATGAAAACGGCCCCGTTACCGAGGGCAGCAATTTTACAGATTTCTGTATGACTCTTACAAGGAAATCCCGCGTTGGCGCCGACAGATGCAACCAGTGCGATCTCAAGGGCGGCGAAGAGGCAAGCCGCACAGGCAAGCCCGCCGTATACTACTGCACCAGCGGTCTGATGGATTTCGCTGCACCCGTTATCGTCAACGGAAAACACATCGGCTCCCTCATCGGCGGTCAGGTGCTCCCCGAAGCTCCCGACGAGGACAAGTTCCGCAGGATAGCAGACGAGATTGGCGTTGACCCGGACGAATACATAGCTGCGCTCCGCAAGGTAAAGATAGTCCCCAAACGCCAGATCGAAGCCGCTGCAAACCTGCTGTGGCAGATGGCAACCGCGCTTTCCGAGCTGGGATATCAGCGCCTTGTTTCCCTTGATGACCAGAAGGACAAGGACGAAATAATTTCCGAGGTGAACAGCAAGTTCAGCGAGATCACCGACAGCATGAACAACGTCATGAGCAACATCCTGGCGCTGGAAAACAACTTTGCGACCATCAAGGACTCCGCAGCCGCTTCTTCAAAGGCGGTAGAGAGCACCGACGGCATCGTAAAGGCTATCGAGAACGCTTCCACGCAGCTGACTCTCATCGGCTTCAACGCTTCCATCGAAGCTAAACGTGCAGGCGCTGCGGGCGCAGGCTTCAACGTTATCGCACAGGAAGTACGTACGCTCGCTGACAAGAACACCAAGCAGGCAAACGAGGTAGAAAACACACTTAACGAGATAAAGAAAGCCATCATCGGCATCAACGCGCAGCTCAAGACCTGCAACACCGAAATCCAGCAGAACGCTGACGTCATTGAAAAGCTCAAGACTCTGGTCGATGAGGCAAACTTACAGGTCAAGAACCTCAAGTAAGGGCTGAAACTGGCATTCCGCCGTTCAGATATATTTCCAACAGAAAGGAAAATTTTATTATGGCAAACAGATTTGTACTTAACGAAACCTCCTATCACGGCGCAGGGGCAATCGCCAACATCGCTGTTGAAGCGAAGAACAGAGCATTCAAGAAAGCATTTGTATGTTCCGACCCCGACCTCATCAAGTTCGGCGTTACCAAGAAGGTACTCGACGTTCTGGAAAAGGACGGCCTTGCTTACGAGGTTTATGACAATATCAAGCCCAACCCTACCATCGAAAACGTACAGACCGGCGTTGCCGCATTCAAGAAGAGCGGCGCTGACTACCTGATCGCCATCGGCGGCGGTTCCTCCATGGATACCGCAAAGGCTATCGGTATCATCATCAACAACCCGGAGTTCGCTGACGTACGCTCCCTGGAGGGCGTTGCTCCCACAAAGAAGCCCGCTGTTCCGATCATCGCAGTTCCTACCACCGCTGGTACAGCCGCAGAGGTAACTATCAACTACGTTATCACCGATGTTGAAAAGAATCGCAAGATGGTATGCGTTGATCCGCATGATATCCCTGTAGTTGCTGTAGTTGACCCGGATATGATGTCCACCATGCCCAAGGGGCTGACCGCCGCTACCGGTATGGACGCGCTGACCCACGCTATTGAGGGTTACATCACAAAGGCAGCCTGGGAGCTTTCCGACATGTTCCATCTCAAGGCTATCGAGATCATCTCCAGATCTCTGCGCGGCGCAGTTGCAAACACTCCCGATGGACGTGAGGGCATGGCTCTCGGTCAGTATGTAGCCGGTATGGGATTCTCCAACGTCGGTCTTGGCATCGTACACTCCATGGCTCACCCACTCGGCGCGCTGTATGATACGCCGCACGGCGTTGCAAACGCGATCATTCTCCCGACTGTAATGGAGTACAACGCTCCCTGCACCGGCGAGAAGTACCGCGACATCGCAAAGGCTATGGGCGTTGAGGGCACCGAGAAGATGACCCAGGAGGAATACAGAAAGGCAGCCGTTGACGCAGTTAAGCAGCTGTCCCATGATGTAGGTATCCCGGCTAATCTGAAGGACATCGTAAAGCCCGAAGATATCCCGTTCCTGGCTCAGTCCGCATACGACGACGCATGCAGACCCGGCAACCCGCGTGACACCTCCGTTGAGGAGATCACCGAGCTTTACAAGAGCCTGCTGTGATATCGTTGACTGAATAAAATTCGCCCCCTCCTGCGGCTCGTATCACAGGAGGGGGCGTTGTTATTATACGGAACTCAGCGTCCCATCATCTTTCTGCGGATAAACACAAGCATCATCGCAAGTCCGAGAACTGTCGCCGCGATGCCGATGACCAGCATTATCGGGTGTGTGGTGGTATCGACGCACTTTATGTACAGCTGCGGGCAGCTTGCGATGAATTCATCGGTGTAGCCTGCTTCGCTCAGTATCTGCTTGAAGTACTTCTGATCGTCGCTGTCCATCTTTGTGACCTTGCCCTTGAACTTTACTGGAGTGATGGCACTTAACTCCACCTCAGTGGAAGCTGCGTAATAATCGTCGGACTGGGAATCCAGGGACTTGATAAGATCGTCTATCGGAGTATAAAGACCCATGTATCCGTCCTCGCCGGCATCGATAAGATAATAATATCCAACGGAATCGTTGTCGTCCTCGTCATACACGCGCTCGTACGAACCGTAATTATACGGCAGATATCCCTCTACCATCATGCCCTCCTTGAAATCAGACATTTCAAGAGAAGCGTAGCTTGCGCCCTTTTTCGAATAATCCGCCATCTCTGACGCCGTAAAAACGATAAGCACTATGCCAAGCGCTAAAAATGTTATGGCTGAAATAAAAGCCCTTACTGTTCTCATAAAAAACCTTCCTTTTCAATAATTTGATATAATTATAGCACTATTTTATTCCCTTGTCAATAACTTTATTAAAAAAACGCCGTTTTTAAGTAAAAAACTCCCGGAATAAACTCCGGGAGTTAGTTTTCTGTTTAAACCTTGCAATAAACAACCGCATAATCGAATGGTGCGACCTGCACCTTTCCGTCCTTTATTCCCCTGCCGTAGCGGTCGAATGCCGGAACGAAATCATAGAACATGTCGGTCTTATCGTTGACTATCTCAAAAGTACGTCCGCGGGTGCTCTTGTTAAGGTAAATTATCGCCGCTTCACGAGTTATCTTGTCATAACGCGCAAATACGCACACGTTGTCATCTACCTCAACGAACATCATGTGTCCCTGCTCGAACGCCTTGGTTCCCTTGCGGATAACCGCGAGCTGTCTTGTGAACTCAATAAGGTCGTGGTTCTCATTGCCCCACGGATAGCAGCGGCGGTTGAACGGGTCGCGATAGCCCTCCATTCCCGCTTCGTCGCCGTAATATACCGACGGGATTCCCGGCAGGAAAAACTGAAGCACCATCGCACACTTCATCAGCGAAATACCGTACATGTACTGCTGACCGTTCAGATAGCGCTCCGCCTGCCAGTCTTTTCCGTTCCATCCCACATCATCACCAGCAAGGCGCGTGAGAGCGCGCTCTGTGTCGTGGGTGGAGAGGAAGTTCATAAGCATGTCGATAGCAGGCTTCGGATAGTGGTCAAGTATCGTCATGACGCTGTCGGTAAATACCTTTGCGTCTGCGTACTTGACGTAATTCAGAATGGCTTCCTTGAACGGGTAGTTCATTACGCTGTCCAGCTGACCGCCGATAAGGTAGCGCCTGCGCACGCCGTAGCTCTCCTTGTTGGAAGCGTCCTCCCAGACTTCGCCGTAAACTATCTTGTCGCCGCCCATGCCCTTGACCGCCTTGTTGATGTTGTCAAGAAATTCGTCCGGCAGCTCGTCAGCGACGTCAAGTCGCCAGCCCTGCGCGCCTAACGCGATCCACTTCTGGAGTATTCCTCCCTCGCCGCAGATGTAATTCGTGTAATCCGGGTTGTTCTCGTTTACGTTCGGGAGCGTTGTAATTCCCCACCAGCTTTCATACTTATCCGGATATCCGGTGAAGCTGTACCACGGGAAATAGGGGCTGTTGCGGTCGCGATACGCGCCGGTGCGGTCGCCGTATCTGCCGAACTTGTTGAAGTAGATGGAATCCGCGCCGGTATGCGAGAAAACTCCGTCAAGGATAACGCTTATGCCCATTTCCTTTGCCTTTTCGCAAAGCTCCTTGAAATCCTCCTCCGTACCCAGCATAGGGTCTATCTTCTCGTAGTTCGCGGTGTTATAGCGGTGATTCTCGTGAGCCTCGAAAATCGGATTCAGATACAGTACGGTGGTTCCCAGGCTCTTGATGTATGGGAGTTTCTCGATAATTCCGCGGAGATCGCCGCCGAAGTAGTCGTTGTTGCGTACTATGCCCTTTTCGTCAGGCTTGTAGTATGGAGTAGCGTTCCAGTCATCGCGGATTATGCGGTCGGAGGGAACTCCCTCATGCTCCACTCCGCTTTTATAGAAGCGGTCGGGGAATATCTGGTACATGATACCGCCGCGAATGAACAGCGGAGTATACAGATTATCATCGAAAACAGTGAGCTGGAAAAGGTCCTCACCCTCGAATACGCCTTCGGAAGCGCCGCGGCGCTTGATGTAACGGCGTCTGCCGTCGAGAATACAGGTGAAGTAGTAGTGGTGAAGTCCCACGTTATTCGGAGTGAAGCAGCAGGAATAGATATTGTCATCGCCGCTCTCGTCCTGGAGTATCAGCTCAATGAAGCGCTCCTTGTATCCCGGTCGGAACATGACGAGAGTCAGATCCGTCACCGCCATGCTTTTCGGGAATCGCAGGTTGTAAATGCTCGGCTGACCTTTACGCAGCGCGCCGAAAGGATGCTTGTAGCTGCTGTCGAAGCAGTCAAAAATCGGTTTTCCCATGAATTTCTCCTTGTAGATAGTACAGAAAAAGGCGGTTTGCCGCAGCCGAAAAGCCGCGGCATGCCGCCCGATTATTACTGATAACAAAGGCGCTTATGTGCCTTTATTCGTATCACTTGAGGTTCCAGATGTCTCTTGCGTAATCTGTTACTGCACGGTCAGCAGAGAATCTGCCTGCGCCTGCGATATTGTACAGGGACTTCTTGTTCCAGTCAAGCTGGTTCTTGTAAACCTCGCTGATGTAATGCTGAGTTCCTCTGTAGCTGTCGAAATCTGCCAGAGCCATATAAAAATCCTTGTTTCTGATGGAGTTCGCGACTTCCTCAAAGGTAGCGCCGTTGATTCCGTTGTACATGCGGGACAGTACGTCGCGGATAACCTGGCTGTTGTTGATGTAGTCCTCAGGGTGGTAGCCATTCATGCGAAGCTCGTTGACCTCCGGTGTTCTCATACCAAAGATGAAGATATTGTCAGTGCCGACAGCCTCGTGGATCTCGACATTAGCGCCATCGTAGGTACCGAGGGTCAGTGCGCCGTTGAGCATGAGCTTCATGTTACCGGTACCGGAAGCCTCTGTACCTGCCAGGGAGATCTGCTCAGAAATCTCGGCAGCGGGCATAAGAATCTCGGACAGAGTTACGCGGTAGTCCTCCAGGAATACAACAGAGAGCTTCTCGCGGATCTTCGGGTTATGCTTGATCTCCTCGCCGATGCACCAGATCATCTTGATGATCTGCTTAGCGATATAGTAACCAGGAGCCGCCTTGGAAGCAAAGATATATGTCTTGGGAACGAAGTCAGCGTCCGGATTCTGGAGCAGGTAGTTATAGTCAGCAATGATGTTCATTGCGTTCAGCTGCTGGCGCTTGTATTCATGCAGACGCTTTACCTGTACGTCGAAAATGGAATCAAGGTTGAGCTTTGTGCCGGTAGTCTTTTCAACATACTCAGCGAATGCCTGCTTGTTCTGCTTCTTGATCTTGCCGAGCTGCTCAAGTACGTTCTTGTCGTTAGCGAATACCTGGAACTTGATGAGTTCAGCAGCGTCCTTCTTGAAGCCTTCTCCGATGCACTGCGTGAGCAGGTCGGTAAGGCCCTTGTTGCTCTGGAGCAACCATCTTCTGTATGCGATACCGTTGGTGACGTTCTTGAACTGGGACGGTCTGTCAAGGTACTGAAGTCTGAATACGTCGTCCTTGATGATCTGGCTGTGCAGCTTGGATACGCCGTTTACGCTGTGGGAAGCAGCGCAGCAGAGATATGCCATGTGGATCTTGCCGTCCTGGATAATGGACATCTTGGAAACTCTGTCGCTGTCCTGGGTTCTGTTGAACAGATCCTCGCAGTAGCGGCGGTTGATCTCGCAGATAATGGAGTAAATTCTCGGAAGGATCTTCTCAACCAGACTCTGATCCCACTTCTCAAGTGCTTCTGCCATAACGGTGTGGTTGGTGTAAGCGAAGGTGTTGGTAACGATATGCCAAGCCTGCTCCCAGCCGTAGCCGCAGTCATCAAGGAGTATTCTCATCAGTTCGGGGATAGCAAGTGTCGGGTGAGTATCGTTGATATGGATAGCTACCTTCTCGTGGAAGTTCTCCAGTGTACCGTATACGTTCATGTGGCGCATTACGATATCGCCGACGGAAGCAGCGCACATGAAGTACTGCTGGCGCAGACGGAGCGCCTTACCCTCAAGGTGGTTATCGTTAGGATAAAGAACCTTGGAAATAGCGTGAGCGATGTTGTTTGCACCCATAGCCTTTGCATAGTCGCCGGTGTTGAAGCTGCCCATATCAAAGGACATGCTCTCAGCGCTCCACAGACGAAGCTTGGATACGCCCTTGCTGTCGTATCCGGAAACGTACATATCATAAGGAACAGCGTTTACTGTAGTATAGTTGACATGCTCAAGATGGTGGTAGTTATCCTCCCAGTACTCGTTGATCTGACCGTCGAAGTGAACCTCGATAGCCTGGTCAGGAACCGGAACCAGCCATGCGCCGCCGCCGGGGAGCCAGTTATCGGGAAGCTCAGTCTGCCAGCCGTCAACGATCTTCTGCTTGAAGATACCGTACTCATAACGGATAGAATAACCTGTAGCGGGATAGTCGCAGGTAGCAAGACCGTCCATGTAGCATGCTGCGAGTCTGCCCAGACCGCCGTTGCCCAGACCAGCGTCCGGCTCTTCGTCGTAAACGCTGTCGATCTTGATGCCCATATCCTTGAGGGCGTCAGCTGCAACGTCCTGCATGCCAAGGTTATACAGGGAGGTCTTGAGAGAACGTCCCATCAGGAACTCCATAGAGAGGTAATAAACCTGCTTTCTGCCCTTGGAGTTGCAGTCGTGCATGAAGTCATGACGCTTCTCCTTGAGGTAGTTTACAACGATAGAGGAAAGTGCACGATAAACCTGTGTGATGGTCGCGTTCTGTGCGTCAGTCCTGAAGTCGAATTCGAGTATGCCGTCGAGCTGTCTTTTCAGCTCCTCCTTAGTAAACGGAGATTTCATTCTTTTAGTTACCCCTTTCATATACACGGCGCTTTGCACCTTTAGCTATTTTACACCATCTATCATTATACTCTTATTTTGCGGAAATTTCAAGGTTTATGCGGCATTACCGTGAAATATAACAATAGTAACCTATTGAGTTTGATTAATTTAGACAATTTTTCTAGCAATGATTGGTTTACTTTTGCAAGATAATCGACGCAATGATAAATTAGTCTAATATTTTACCGCACATAGCCAAACGACCAATATGACAAAGGCGTCACGGCGGTCGTATTTTCGTTAATTCAGCGTCTGAAAACGGTCAAAGTTTCGATCGGTTTGAAATAATTTACATCTGTCGATCAGTAAATATGAGGGGATACAAAGCAAGGCAGGCTCACCGCCTGCCTTGTGTAATCATTGAATTCTGTTATCAGTTGCCGCTGTATTCGGAAAGCTCAACATCGAAGTCAACGGACTTCTCACGGCCGCGGCTGTCAGTTCTTACGACTGTAACCGTTACGGTGTCACCGGGTTTCATGTCCTTGATGACCTCGGAAACCTCGTCAACTGAGCGCACCTGCGTGCCGTTGATGGCTGTGATGGTATCGCCGACAACCAACTCGCTCTTGGCGATTGCAAGGCCGCTGTCGATATCAGTTACCAGCAGACCGGGAGTCATCCCCTGGATAGCGCCCAGATAATCGCTGACCTGAAGGCAGGTTATGCCGAGTATCGGACGGCCGGTAACATAGCCCTTGGAAATAAGGTCGCTGATAACGGTCTTAGCGTCGTTAATTGTGATAGCGAAGCCCAGGTTCTCAGCATTGTTGTTGACGAGCTTCATGTTTACAACGCCGACTACTTCGCCGTACATATTGAACAGCCCACCGCCGGAGTTGCCGCTGTTGATGGCTGTATCAGTCTGGATAGCGGAAACGCTGTTGTCATCGTATACCTGACGGTTAAGTCCGGATACAACACCCTTTGCAACGGAGGTCTCAAGTCCGAGCGGATTACCGATTACTACAACATCGTCGCCCAGGCTCAGCTTATCGGAGTCACCCAGCTTTGCGGCGGTAAGGTCAGTTGCGTCTATCTTGAGGACCGCAAGGTCGGTGTCGGTATCGGAGCCTATCAGCTCAGCGG
>CAKSHT010000015.1 GCA_934457235.1 uncultured Oscillospiraceae bacterium | reverse complement strand
TTGCCAATAAGCGAAGCGTAATATTGGCAAAACTGACTGCGCAATACACGCACAATCTTTGTGCGGTATTGCCTTAGTTCTATAGTTTTATTGTACCACAGAATTCCCGCCAGGTCAAAGGGAATTCTGTTTTCCGTCAGATATACCCGGATATCTCTCCGTCAACGCCCATAACAGTGACCTTTGTGCCATTGAACACAGGCACTGCCGAGCCCGGAGCCACCTGCTTCTCCTGCCCGTTCGGGAGGACGCATCTCCACGGCTCTTCTGAAAGGTTTTTAAGCCCCCACAGCGACGGATTGAGCTTGTTACGCACTACCTCGCCGACCGTCCGCACGTTCTCGTCGAACAGCCTCGCGCCGTCGAACAGGAGTACTCTCTGTCTGCCGAGGTGCAGAGCAAGCGGCGGAGTGTAGTGCTCTCCGCAGGGGCAGATTATGCGTCCCTCGTCGTCATGCTCGCTTCCCGAAATAAATCCCTGGGCACCGCAGCTGCACGCGCAGATATCCCCGCGCATGCGCACCAGCAGGTCGAGCCACTGCTTTTCGATGAGCCGCTTATCCGGCTGAAACAGTCCGGTCGTAAAGGACTGTGTGAACGCGTCCCTGATATAATCCGGCATTATCCGCCAGAACTTTATGATATTGTTATGTACTCCGCGGACGGGGCGGTTGGTGTCGTTTTCCGGGTCGTATACAAAAACCGGCTCCGAGCCGTAATGACGGCGCTCCGCTTCCTCGGTAAGGCAGACGCTGTTCAGCACCTTGCGTCCCTCAAGGGGGTCGCCGCGCAGCAGAAGCCGGAACAATACGACAGCAAGCGACCAGCGGTCGGTGAGCTTGTCCGGGGCTTTCTCCCCGCGGACTATCTCCGGCGCCATGTAACCTGGCTTCCCGGCAATGCCGAGATGTTCGCCGTAGGGAGCGATGTTGTCGCAGTCGCAGATGAGCACGCTGCCGTCCGTCGGGCGTATGAAAAATCCGCCGTCGTTGAGATCCTGGTAGCTTCTGCCGGAGTTATGCAGCTCCCTGAACGCGGACGTAATGTGGATCGCGGCATTAACCACGGAATACAGTCCCGAAAACTTCACCCGCGCATTGAGGATATCCGAAAACGGCGCGTATCCCGGCGGTATCAGATCCATCAGAAACCCAAATCCCTCCTCGGTCTGATCCGTAAGCAGTTTCGGCATAAGGAATGCCGGACTTGAGCTTCCGTCCTCGCACAGCCGCTGGAGATTTTCCCGGAACAGTACGGGATCCTTTATCTTCTTCGGAAAGTACATTTTCAGCGCGTGATCCCGCCCCCGGTAGGAAGCTCTGTATACCGCGCCCTGCCCGCCCTGTCCGAGCAGCTGCGTTACCTCCGCCTCGCCGCCCAGTTCCATCGGAACTCTGTCGCCGACTTTCAGCATCAGAAGCCTCCTCCGGTTATCTCGTCGAACTTCTCCTCGGCGGCGGTCTCAGCCTCGTTGCCGCACCACTCGCATACGGTCTCGGTTTCGCCGTTCCAGCAGGTGGTCTTTCCGCACTCAGCGCACTGGAAGAATCCCTTTGCTCCGCAGTACGGGCAGGAGGGATACTCCGTCGTGATGTAGATGTTTCCGCTTATCTTGGTGTCTCCGAATTTCTCGCGCTCCGCAGTCTTTTCGTTGACTTTGAACGCCCAGGTAGCGTACCAGTCGCCGTCCTCGCGCTGCTCCGTGCGTATGCCGAAGAGTGCGTGGTCGTTCTTGCATTTTGTGAGAATTACTGCTGCTTTCATTTATATCCTCCTGAAAGGTCACTTTTTGTGCTCCAGCTTTTCAAGTATCCTTGCGGCTTCGGCATGTCCGTTCTCCGCCGCCAGCCGGAAGTATTTCTTTGCTTCGTCGCGGTTTTTCTCAACGCCGGTACCCTTTAAGTACATAACGCCGAGATTATACTGTGCAATATCCAGTCCCTGCGCCGCCGCCTTTGAGAACCACGAGAACGCCGCGTACGCGTTCTTCTCCACTCCACTTCCGAGGTACAGGCACTTTCCGTAGCTGCACTGCGCTTTTGCGTGCCCGGCTTCCGCCGCGTGACGGTAGAACATCGCGGCACTCTGGAAATCCTTTTCGGCAAGACAGCGCCGCGCGGACTGGTAGTCCTTTTCGCCGTCGTCCGGCAGCGGCTCCGGCGGCTCCGTTTCCTGCTCCTCCGGAACCTCCTTCGGCTCCGGGAGCGGCTGTCCCGGAAGTATCCTGCGCCAGCGCGCGGCGGTATCGGCGTCCTTATCCACGAATGTGCCCGTTTCATAGCACAGCGCGATCATCTCCACCGCCGGCTCATAGCACTGCTTCGCTGCCCGCAGGAACCACTCGAATGCATACGCCTCGTTGATGTCGCAGGCAATGCCCTCCGCATAGAAATATCCGGTCATGTACTGCGCTGCCGGGACGTTGTTTTCCGCCGCCCGCAGGAACCATTCCCGCGCCGCCTTTACGTCCTGGACTCCGCCGCGCCCCTCCATCAGGTAGAAACCCGCATAATACTCAGCCTCTGCGCAGTCCTGCTGGGCGGAGAGCGTGAACCAGTACATCGCCTTGTCGTAATCCTTTATCCTGTCGAAATGGCGTCCCAGACTGTACTGCTCGGCGCTGTCGGCGATGTTCTTTCGGCTCTCGGTCTCCGCTGCGGGAAGCTCCGCTTCCATGCGGAACGAGATGTCGCAGCCCAGAGCCGCAGCCACTGCTTCGACCGCTGTCGCTGCGGTGCGCCCTTTAAGTCCTATTTCGTCCCGGAGGGATTTCACGCACCTTGCCGCCGCAGCGGAACGCACCTCGAACGGCTTTCCGCGCACTGCCCAGAGCCTCTGGGCACAGCCATCGTAAAGAGCCACGTGGCACAGACGCCGCACAGCGTTCTCTTTCGGGAAGATATCAGCGATGAGCGCGTCCGTACGCCGCCTGTCAAGCAGCGTGTTCTCCCCGAAACGCTCCGCGATGTAGCACAGCACGCCCCGGATATCCCTGACCGGCTCGCCCGACGGCGTATGCACGGTCTTACAGTACGGGCAGGCATTCATGCTGCCCTCGTCAAATACTCTCCCGCATTTTCCGCAGACCACTCCGGTCACCTCCGTCATAATATTTATATATAGATATTGTATCACAAATAACTGTTTCTGTCAATTGAAATCCGCACGGCTTGACATTCCAGTTGTATTGGGGTATAATACATTTATATTGTATATAAACATGATTGGGAAAGGGAAAAAACATGCCAGTTAAAATAGCCGACGGACTGCCTGCGCAGTCGATACTTGAAAACGAGCATATATTCATCATGACGGAGCATCGTGCGCTCCACCAGGATATCAGACCGCTGAAGATCGGCATACTTAACCTCATGCCGACAAAGATCGCCACTGAGACCCAGATACTCCGCAGCCTGTCCAACACGCCGCTCCAGATAGAAGTGACCCTTGTGCAGACCTCGACCTACACCAGCCACAACACCTCAAGTGAGCACCTGCTGAACTTCTACAAGACGTTCAATGACATAAAGGACATGAACTTCGACGGATTCATAATCACCGGCGCACCGGTGGAGCACATGGAATTTGAGGACGTTGACTACTGGCAGGAGATGTGCCAGATAATGGAGTGGACGAAAACGCACGTGCATTCCACTTTCCATATCTGCTGGGCGGCACAGGCAGCGCTGTACTATCATTACGGAATAAAGAAATATCCGCTGTCCGAGAAGCTGTCCGGAGTATTCACGCACACGCTGCTGACGCCAAAGTCACGGCTGTTCCGCGGATTTGACAGCGAGTTCTGGGCGCCGCACTCCCGCCACACGGAGGTGCGCCGCGAGGACATTGAAAAGATACCGCAGCTGAAAGTGATGGCAGTATCCGAAGAAGCAGGAGTCTACGCAGTATGCAGCGATGACAGCAGACAGTTCTTCATAACCGGTCACAGCGAGTACGACGCGGACACGCTGGCGCTGGAATACAAACGCGACCTTGAAAAGGGACTGAACCCGAAGATCCCCGCGCATTACTTCCCGGACGACGACCCAACAAAGCAGCCCGTGATGAAATGGCGCGCGCACTCCACGCTCATCTACACCAACTGGCTGAACTACTTCGTTTACCAGACAACGCCGTTCGATATTTCGGGAAAAATATGAAAAGCTGTTGCAATTTAAAATCGCATATGCTATAATTATGTAGTAAAAGGAAAAGTCGGGCGGCTGCCCGGTACATATGTAAGAAAAGAGGTATATCATGTACGACTTATTCGACAGTATCAGCAATGCTTTCACCGCGAACTTCGTGCTCACTCTTATCGGCGCGATAATCGCAGTCGCAGGCGGTATCGCCCTGCACATGTTCGTCTTCGGACCCAAGGCAAAGGACCCTAACGCCAGCAAGCTGTTCAAGATTGCGAACGGTCAGCACTTCCTGCCGGTAAGCTTCATTAAAGTCGCTTACTATGCAGGCGCTATCTACCTTGTGTTCCTTGGCATCTCGATCCTGCCCATCATGGGCGGTCACGGTATCCCCGCATTTATCGGCATCGCAATTTTCGGAAACGTTATCCTGCGTATCGCATACGAGCTCGTTATGGCAGTCCGCAGGGCAGCCGGTCTTGACACCGAGAACAACTCCGCCGACGAACCCAAGGAGAACAAGCCGCTCATCAACATGCAGCCCAAGCCTCAGCCGCAGTATCAGCAGTTCCAGCAGCCCCAGTATCAGCAGCCGGGACAGCCGATGTACCAGCAGCCGATGCAGCCCCAGTACCAGCAGCCTGCTCAGCCGATGTATCAGCAGCCTGCACCTGCTCCGGTACCCCAGGCAGCTCCTCAGTATCAGCAGCCCGCTGCGCCTGTACAGCCGGTTTCCACACCCGTACAGCCCGTGCCACAGCCTGTAGCTGCCGCACCGGTACAGAATGAGATACCTCAGCCCGTACCTGCTCCGGCACAGTCCATTCCGACCCCGACAGAGCCTGCTGCACAGACTATCCCCACTCCCGTTCAGCCTGCACCCGCTGCTGAAACGATATGCGCAGCCTGCGGAAAACCCATGAAGCCAGGCGCGAAGTTCTGCCCATTCTGCGGAAAGCCCGTCTGATACATAATTGAACACCATCAACGGGAGAGCAATGCTCTCCCGTTTTTATGCATTTCACAGATGTTTTGTTGTTGACACTGTACGATTATAATGATATAATGTAACAATAAATCGAGTATATTTTCCCAGACAGCGAGGTACATAAATGAGCAAGGAAACAGAAAAAGCCGACCAGATCGACAAGGCGATACATAAAGATATAAAGCAGCGCCGCAGCGGATTCCGGCAGTTCGTCAGCGATATGCTGAACATGCACGACGGCATGATGAGCTATGAGGAGATCGACGCGATGATGCTGGAGAACACAGTGATCCACGGTCCAAACATGTGGATACTGTGCCTGGCAGCGCTTATAGCCTCCATCGGGCTGAACATGAATTCCACCGCCGTAATAATCGGCGCAATGCTGATATCACCATTGATGAGCGGCATAATGACGATGGGCTATTCCCTCGCGGTGAGGGATCTGCGTCTGCTGCGCCGCGCTCTTATTCGCTTCGGAACGCAGGTAATGATAAGCCTGCTCAGCTCCACTGTGTACTTTCTGATAACGCCGATAGACACGCCTACCGCGGAAATGATCGCCCGCACAAGCCCCACCATCTGGGACGTACTGATAGCGCTCTTCGGCGGAATCGCCGGTGCGATAGGAAACACCCGTGAGAAAAAAGGCAACGTGATACCCGGCGTGGCAATAGCCACCGCCCTCATGCCGCCGCTGTGCACCGCCGGATACGGAATAGCCTCCGGTCAGCCGTCGTTCTTCCTCGGTGCGTTTTACCTGTTCCTGATAAACACGCTGTTTATCTCCCTCTCGACGATGATAGTCACGATGATGCTGCGCGTACCATATCACCGTAATGTCAGCGACAAGAAGCAGAAGAAAATAAACCGCGCCATCGCCGCGATAACCATAGTCGCAGCCGTGCCCAGCGTGTTCTTCGGAGCTTCCACGGTCTACGGCTCCGTTATGGACAAGAATATCTCAAGCTATCTGAGCAGCGAGTTTATTTTCTCCGGAACTACCGTAGTAAAAACCAGTGCCGACAAGAACGCCAAAAACATCTCAGTTTCCCTTGTCGGAACGCCGATATCCGACGACGTTATAAACATGCTACAGCAGGAAATGCCGAAATACGGACTTGACGGCTACACGCTGACCGTGACCCAGAACAACATGATAGACATGACCGACGCCGAAGACAGCACAGACAAGATAACCATAGCCCTCCAGGAAAACCGAATCGACGAACTGGAAGCGCAGCTCTCCGAGCAGGAGCAGCAGATCAGCGACCTGCGCACGGAAAACACGGCGCTCAAAAGTACCATTGATCATTCAGCGCTTACGACAAAAGCAGCGAAGATATTCACTCAGCTTGAAAACGTACGCTGCGGCAGCATGACGGACGCCCAGGGAGAATACGAGGTGCTCATCGCCGAGGTACCCAGGCCGCTGAGCGAAACGGATACGCAGTATATAAAGAGCTGGCTCTCCGCCGAAACGAGCGCAGAGCGCTGCGAGGTTTATATAACCGTTAATCCTCCGGAGCTGACCCAGGAAACCACCGATTCCACCGAAGAAATATCCACTGAGGAATAATATGAACAGCATTATAGATTTGATCCATAAAGCGCAATACTATGAGGCTAAAGCGCTGTTTGACCAGCTTTCCAGGGAGGAACAGAGAGATCTGCTGATAGAAGAAGCAAGCCTGACCGACAATATATGTGTTCTGGGCTTTATAGAATTTCTTATATCCCTGGATAACACCAGTTACAACCATATGCTTGCAGCCGAAGCGCTGATACAGATGTGCTGGCTGAATGGTGCGTACAACATCGCATTTCATCATGCAAGGGAAATGTATCGTATAAGTCCGGATGTAAACGCGGAAAAGTTCCTGTTGTTCTTCTATGAACTGCCGGAAAATATCATGTCGAAGGACTATGCCTTAGAAATCGCCGAAACCATTCTCCTCCGGGACCCCGACTATGAACCCGCAAAAAAAATAATGCAAAAGCACAAATAAACAAGAGGGCTGTATATTCGTTGCAGCCCTCTTGTTATATTATCTGAAATCATCGCCACGTGCGACGCATTAACTCATAATTGATTATCGTCCGCTGCCCTCTTCGAGCACGTAGATATCCACCTGAACAGCGCCCCAGCGGCAGCTGTCGTAGTAGTGATCTTCCATATTGCCGAAGTAAAGGTCAACGGCGACCGTGCCGTCCATCAGCGCGATACCCGTATCCGCAGCGACTGCGTAGCCATAGACCTTGCTGCCGTTCTGCGCAACGATGTAAAGCTTGCTTCCGTAAGGAATCACGTTAGGATTCACCGCGCATGTACCTATTTCCGCAACTCTTCCGCTGGCGGTGTAAGCTCCGCGGCGTGCGGTGTAGGCAGTAGCCTTGCCGGAGATAACGCGGGTGTATTCCTGCGGTATCCCATCGACCAGCGTAAGCTCCGTCGGGTCGTCCATCTTTGAATACGGAACAGCAAGCGCCGTGCCGCGCTCAACGACCTCCGTTACCGGCTGCTCGGTGATCTCATCGCTGATAAGCTCCTGTCCGGCGAGTACACCGTCAACGTACTTTTCCTTGACGGTATACACTCTCTTGCCGGGAATTCCAGCAGTTATAACGTTATCTGTACCGATGGCACGATTTGTGTTGTCGATATATTCTGTGTCGTATGCGATCTCTGAGGTGTTCTTCCGGGTGAGATACTCCACACGGGTGACGGTTATCTCCATATCCTCATAGACCTTATCTGTCAGCGGACATGATACCTCGTCGTACTCGCCGAGAGTTATACCCGCCTTCTCAAGCACCTCGCCTACAGTGCCCTCTATGACTGCAACTGTCTTTTTTCCGCCGTCCACATTGATGTTAACGTCAAAAGCGCGGTAGATGGTGATGTATGCAGTGTTGCTGCTTGTTTCTTCATAGGAGACCCTGTCATTGGTACCCAGCTGATAGCTTCCCATTCTGAGTATTGCGTAAACATCGGTCTCCGATGTGAGCAGCTCTCGTGTTTCGCCGTTGTCTGTGATATAAACGCGATCCCTTAAATATATAGAACCGGTCATGATCGCTACCATGAAAATCGTGGCAACGAATATTGCTGCCTTGATGAGCTTGTTCTTGAATAACAGGCGGTTCATCTTGGCGTTGAACATCTGCGGTTTCATATTTGCCTCCTGAGCAGTTACCCATGCCGTCCCGGCAATCCTCCCCGTATGACGGGTGTAACTTCCGTACAGTATCAGCTTTGGGGAAAGCCGACACTGAAGCAAACGCACTGTCCCCAACAGAGCATTGCATGATCCGAAGCCTTATATATTTTTACGGCTTCTGAGTGATAAAAATACGTGCGCACAGCAAAGCTGTCCTGTCGCACTTCTGCAACAGTGCTTGTATTATATCCCTTTTCTTCGTCAATGTCAAACGAACGGGACACGTCATTTTTGTTGACTTTTCACAAATACCTTTTGTAACCATTTTGTAATCATTCGAATACGCGCCCCAAATGTGTTATTTTATGTAAATTAAACGTTTTCTTTTTGTAATAATCACTAAAAATCAAACTTTGAAATCCATCGTCATTTCGCACGAAATTTAACAGTGATTTCAAACATCGGTTTGGTGATATTTCACACAATTTTGGCTGTAAATTTTTTGAATTCAGAAAGCATTTTACATAAGAATGCGCTTTCCCGAATAAAAAGGGGTGACAAAAGCTACTCTATATGTTATAATAGTATACAGAGTTTTATAGGAAATTCACACAGATATATAATATAGTATAAGAGGAAAGGACAAAACGGGCATGAATTATGAGAAATCCTGCGGCGCAATAGTATACCGAAAGCGCCACGGGAACACAGAAATTCTGCTGATAAAGCATGTGAGATCCGGCTGCTGGTCGTTCCCAAAAGGCCATATGGAGCCTGGCGAGAACGAGATACAGACCGCAGTCAGGGAGATCAAGGAGGAAACAAACATCGACGTTTCAGTCGATGACCCTGCGTTCCGCGAGGTAGTGGTGTTCAATCCGCGCCGTGACATAACCAAGGAGGTAGTGTACTTTCTGGCGCGCGCCACGACATTCGACTGTGAAAAGCAGGAATCCGAGATAGCGGAAGTGCGCTGGGTGGAGATAGGACAGGCGCTCACGCTGCTGGCATACGACAATGACCGTGTTCTGGTGAACAAGGCGAAGTCATTCCTGGCAATGACAAAAATTTAAAAAAACATAAAATCCTGCAACCTTTCTTTCGTGTGCGTTGTTTTAATATTAGAACGCCGGAAAACAGACAGTATGCCAGACAACGGCGCCGGCGGAGTAAAACGACATCATGAGGGAGGTAATATCATGAAAAAGGCAATAGCACTTTCAATGGCAGCAGTCACCGCGCTGACCTCTATCAGCATAGTTGCATTTGCTGACAACGCGAACAGCGAAGCCCTTGCAGCTGCGATAACCACCGTCAAGCAGCGCGTGGATATCCCGGAGGAACTCAGCGAATTCGAGTACAACGTATCCAACAACAATCTCAAGCAGACATTTTCACTGACCTGGCACACACCGGGGACGACCGCGAACTACAAGTCGGTCACTGCAGAGGTCTGCGGAGGGCTGATACTCTCCTATTATACCACCGACAGCTGGGATCGCACAGACACCAAGCTTGCGAAGCTCTCCGGCGACCAGCTCTACAAAAAGGCAGTGACTCAGATCAAGAAGCTGAACCCCACGATAAGCTCAGTACTGAGCGTTGACCGCGACAGCCTGACCATCAGCACCCGCAACAAACGCGCGTTATTCACCGTTGTAAGAATGAAGAACGGCGTTCCGGTGAAAAACGACAACGGCTACATCGTCGTTGACAAGGACACCGGCGAGCTGCTCGGATTCGACCTGAACTGGCACGTAAACGCGTCTTTCCAGGACAAGAAGTCCGCCATCTCCGAGAGCGAAGCAAAGAAGAAGTACGCTGAGATGATCGGTCTCACCCCGCAGTATGAATTTGAAATGGACTGGGAGACCAATGTCATCACACCGCGCCTGGTGTACGTTCAGTCTGATTACGGTCAGATAAATGCGTACACCGGCGAAAAGAGCAATTTCGACAGCGACGGGTATTACGATGATGAAATCGCAGACGACACAGAAGAAGCCGGTGACGACAACGACAAGGGAAATCCCAGCACCGGCGGCGGTGACTTCACACCGGCCGAGCAGATCGAAATAAAGAAGGATCTCCCCTACGGCAATAAGGACGCCATAATCAAGCTTCTCAAGGACAACCAGTGGCTGAGCTACTACGACGGCATGGAGGTCAGCTCATCCGAGCTGTACAAGGTATCCACCAACGGCAAGCAGGTGTACTTATTTGACGTAACGCTTACCGACGAGCAGTGGAGCGAAGTGATAGAAGATCCTGTGGAAAGCATGGAGGAATGCTGTTCCATGGAAGCTTCTATAGACACTGTGATCACAAGCAGCATCTGGCATACGATATATATCACCGTCAATGCAGAAACCGGCGAGATAATCTCCTATAACTTAAACAAGTACGGCGACTCCAAGGACTACACCTCCGACTACAGCATGGAAAAGGCTGACAAGCTTGCAGCCACGATCGCAGCTTCCTTTGCGGGCGACAGGTACAGCGAGTTCAGGGATTACACCAGCAATGAAAACAGCTGGATATCCACCCAGAAAATCTGTTACGGCAGCAATCACCGCTGGACAAGATATGCAAATGATATCCGCGTTTCCGGCGATGGAATAAGCATCAATTTCGACAAGGATATGACGCTGACCAGATACAAGATAAACTATACCGACGTTGCCCTGCCCAAGCCCACCGGAATGCTCACCACAGACCAGGCGATGAAGAAGTTCTGGCAGAATAACGATCTCGACATGTACTATCTGGCAAAGATACACAAGAAAAAGACCCAGACCGTGCTTGTATACGGCTGCTCGAACAACGTATATGTTGACGCATTCACCGGCGAACCTGTTTATGACTGGGCACGCCGCAAGGGGAAAAACGACCTTTCCGGCATAAAGGACAAGACGATACTCAAGATGGCGCAGAAGCTCGACGATCACGGCGTTCTCCTCTCCGAGAACAAATTCAGCGAGAACGACGCAGTGACCTACGGCGTTCTGTATGATCTGTTGAACCTGTACACCATGAATGCTGACCAGACGGACCGCAAGATAAACCGCAGCGCTGCGCTTATCGCGTTCACACGCTCCGTCACCAGCGACGAGATCGCAAAGATAAAGGGTATCTACAAGTCTCCGTTCAGCGATATCAGCGACGATAATCCGCGTGTCGGATATTACGCCATCGCATACGGTATGGGCGCATTCACAGAGAAAAAGCTGGATCCTGCCGCGGACTTTACCTATGGGGATATGATAAAGATGGTATACGCGCAGTATTCTCAGCCGAACAGCTGATGACCGGGTTATGATCGGGGTTTAAATAAACGCACCGGCGGGGACATCTCCGCCGGTGTTTCCGTATTATTCAAAGCGCCGAAAACGCCTGCGGTGTTTTGTTGATATTTCCCAAAAATTATTTACTCCGTGAAAAAAAGCGGAAATCCACTACACAAATCCGCCTGTTTGTGGTAAAATATTTGTATATGATTAGTTATCCGGACGGTTTGGTTTTCCGGAGCATGATATGGAGGTAATACAATGGACGATAATTCAAGGGTAAGTCTGACAAAGCAGTCAGGCGATGTAAATAACTCATCTCAGGGCTGGCGCGATCCCTCTACCGGTGAAATATATCCCAGCCAGGCAGCTTCACAGCCCCAGGCTTCAGCTTATACACAGCCCCAGAATGCCGGCTATCAGCAGCCACAGCAGAATATGTACCAGCAGCAGAACAACGCATATCCCCAGCAGGAATATCAGCAGCCCTACCAGGCACCGCAGCCGACTTATCAGCAGCAGCCCTACCAGGCACCCCAGGGACAGCCGATGTACCAGGGGGCGACAAAGTTCTGCAAGCACTGCGGACAGGTGATCCCGGAGGCGGCTGTGCTCTGCACCCACTGCGGATGCCAGGTAGAGCCTATCGGCGCTGCCGCAGGCAACGGCGCTCAGCCTATCATAATCAACAACAATAACAATAATAACAACGTTGCAGCTGTGCCCATCGGCAAACGCAAGGACAAGTGGGTAGCCGTGCTGCTCTGTCTGTTCCTCGGATATCTTGGAGTTCACCGCTTCTACGAGGGAAAGATCGGTACTGGTGTGCTCTGGCTGCTGACTTTTGGACTTTTCGGAGTAGGAACGCTCATAGATCTTATAATCCTGCTCTGCAAGCCGAACCCCTATTACGTCTGATTTTTCAACAGAATACCCGCCCCGCAGTCCCAAAAAGACTGCGGGGTATTCTTATATCCGACAGCACACGCCCATATCTGATATAACTTGCTGTAATTTCTGGCTTCGTAAAAACTCTTAGCGAAATCTTAACGTTATAATTGTTGACAATTGACTCTATACATGATATACTTTTAGTATACAAAGCAAATATATCCCCAAGACGTTATAACCACTAAATGTAAAAAAGGAGAAACCAGATGTGGAAGATGACAGAAACCCAGCACTCGTCAGAAGACGGCGGGACGTACACAAGCTATGGCGTTAGCTCCGGAGAATGTACCGTTGATGACATTACCCCAAGTCATACAGAGATAACCGAATTTCTTGAAGCGCTCAACAGATATGAAGCTTCCCCGGTTCATATCTACGAAATCGTTGAAAACTTCCTCGCAGAGCTGTGAACCGGATTTCCCCAACCGGATCACAGTGCCCCCGGTCAGCCGACCGGGGGCTTTTTCATGTCCTGTTCTGTCTTGTATATTAGAAACACCTACTCCGGCGAAACGCTCTGAACTTTCAACGAAACACAAAAAGGCGCGCCCTTTCGGGTGCGCCTTTGTTATAGTATACTGTAACTTATGCGAAGTACTCAACGCCGCCCTTGAACAGCAGCTGTTCCTTGTTGCCTGCAACGTTCTTTGCAACGTTGTCAGTCAGACGCTCGGTGTGACCCATCTTTCCGAGGACTCTGCCGTCCGGGGAGATGATACCCTCGATAGCGTACATGGAGCTGTTCGGGTTGTATGCAACGTCCATCGTGGGGTTGCCGTTGAGGTCAACATACTGAGTTGCCACCTGACCGTTTGCGATAAGCTGCCTGATCACAGCATCGGGAGCAACGAAGCGACCCTCGCCGTGTGATATCGGTATATTGTGGATATCTCCGACATTGCAGCAGCTCAGCCACGGGGACTTGTTGGTGCATATTCTGGTAAGAGTAAGCTGCGACTGGTGACGTCCGATGGTGTTGTAGGTCAGCGTCGGGCTTTCAGCGGTCAGCGGAACTATCTTTCCAAACGGAACAAGGCCAAGCTTGATGAGCGCCTGGAAGCCGTTGCAGATACCGATCATCAGACCGTCGCGGGTATAGAGCATTTCCTCAACGGCGTCCTTTATCTTCGGATTGCGGAAGAACGCATTGATGAACTTCGCTGAGCCTTCAGGCTCATCGCCGCCGGAGAATCCGCCGGGGATAGCGATGATCTGAGAATTCTGAATATGCTTTGTGAACTCGTTTACGCTGTCCTCCATGTCCTTAGCTGAGAGGTTGCGGATAACGAATATCTCGCTGTCGCCGCCGTAGGTGTTGAACGCGTTAGCCATGTCGTATTCGCAGTTGGTTCCGGGAAATACCGGGATAAGAACACGGGGCTTGGCAACCTTTACAGAGCTGTGCTTCAGCTCGCAGCCGCCGGTGTATGCGATCTTCTCTGGAGCGGACTTTTCTGGAAGCTGTGCCTTGAAGACAGGCTCCAGAACGTCGTCCCACTTCTTCTCCAGGGAAGCAGCGTCAAGCTTCACATCGCCGGAGATGATGGTATAGTCTGCAACTGTTTCACCGATGGTCTTTACGCCGTCAGCGTCACCGGTAAGCTCAAGAATGAACGCACCGTAAACTGGTGTGAACAGCTCCTCGTCGGATAGCTTGTCCAGCTTTGCGCCTATCTGATTGCCCAGGGACATCTTGAAGATACCCTCTGCAACGCCGCCGTGTGCAACGCTCCATACGGATACAGCCTTCTTGTCCCTGATGAGCTTCTCAACGTTGCGGAATACTTCCTTTACGCTGTCGAATACCGGCAGTCCGTTTTCGTCGTACTTCGGAGCGATGTAGCCTATCTTGTGACCCGCAGCCTTGAATTCAGCGGAGATAACGTCCTGCGCCTTGGCGGTGGAAACTGCGAAGGAAACCAGCGTCGGCGGAACGTCGATGTGCTCGAATGTACCGCTCATGCTGTCCTTGCCGCCGATAGCGCCGCAGCCCATCTCAAGCTGTGCACGATAAGCACCCAGCAGCGCTGCGAAAGGCTTGCCCCATCTTTCGGGCTTGCCCTGAGTCCTCTCGAAATATTCCTGGAATGTCAGCCAGCAGTGCTCATATGTACCGCCTGCTGCGACTACCTTTGCGATACTCTCAACGACTGCGCACACAGCGCCGTGATACGGGGACTGTGTGGAAACCGCCGGATCAAAGCCCCATGCCATGATGGAAGCAGTGTTTGTCTTTGCGTTCAGAACCGGGAGCTTCGCAGCCATAGCCTGTACAGGGGTCTGCTGGGTCTTTCCGGAGAACGGCATGAGTACAGTCGCACCGCCGATGGTGCTGTCGAAGCGCTGTACAAGTCCTCTCTGGGAGCAGATGTTGAGGTCGGTGACCATGCCCTCCCAGTCAGCGGTGGTGTTCTTTCTGCCGGTGGAGTAGGATACCTTTACGTCAGGAACTGCAACATCGGTGTGCTTCTCAGCACCGTTGGAGTTCAGGAACTCACGGGAAATATCAACAATGGTCTTTCCGTTCCAGTTCATGCGGAGTCTGGGTTCGGACTTTACGACAGCCACCGGCGTGGACTCCAGATTCTCCTTGGAAGCGAGTGCGCGGAACTTGTCGGCGTCCTCGGAAGCAACTACGACCGCCATTCTCTCCTGGGATTCTGAGATAGCAAGCTCGGTGCCGTCCAGACCGTCGTACTTCTTGGGAACTGCGTTGAGGTCGATCTCCAGACCGTCCGCAAGCTCGCCGATGGCAACGGAAACGCCGCCTGCGCCGAAGTCGTTGCAGCGCTTGATGAGCTTAGTAGCCTCAGGATTTCTGAACAGGCGCTGGAGCTTTCTCTCTTCGGGAGCGTTACCCTTCTGGACTTCTGCGCCGCAGGTGTCCAGGGACTGTACGCTGTGAGCCTTGGAAGAACCGGTAGCGCCGCCGCAGCCGTCGCGACCGGTACGGCCGCCGAGCAGGATAATGATGTCGCCGGGAGCCGGGCGCTCTCTGCGTACGTTCTCAGCAGGAGCCGCGCCGATAACTGCGCCTATCTCCATGCGCTTAGCCATGTAGCCGGGGTGATATATCTCGGCAACGTGACCTGTAGCCAGACCTATCTGGTTGCCGTAGCTGGAGTAACCTGCCGCCGCAGTGGTGGTTATCTTTCTGGGCGGGAGCTTGCCCTTGATGGTCTTTTCAACGGGGAGAAGCGGGTCGGAAGCGCCGGTAACTCGCATTGCCTGGTATACATAGGAGCGTCCGGAAAGCGGGTCACGGATAGCGCCGCCGAGACATGTCGCAGCGCCGCCGAAAGGCTCAATCTCTGTCGGGTGGTTGTGGGTCTCGTTCTTGAACATGAGGAGCCAGTCCTCGTCCTTGCCGTCAACGTCTACCTTGATGCGTACGGAGCATGCGTTTATCTCCTCGCTCTCGTCAAGGTCCTTCAGAATGCCGTCCTTTTTGAGCTTCTTCGCAGCCAGGGTGGCAATATCCATCAGACAGAGGGGCTTGTTGTCCCTGCCAAGCTCATGGCGGTCTGCCTTGTATTCAGCATATGTATCAGCAATGTAGGAGGGCTTGATATCAGCGTTGTCGATGATGGTGCCGAATGTGGTGTGGCGGCAGTGGTCGGACCAGTAGGTATCTATCATACGTATCTCGGTGATAGTAGGGTCGCGGTGCTCGCTCTTGAAATAATCCTGGCAGAACTTGATATCGTCGTTATCCATTGCCAGACCGTAATGTACGACAAAATCCGCAAGCTCTGCGTCGGTCTTGCTGATGAATCCGGTCAGCGTTTCAACGGTGGTGGGGATAGTGTACTTTACTTCCAGGGTGTCGTACTTGTCGAACCCGCACTCACGGGACTCAACGGCGTTGATGAGGTAGTGCTTGATGCGCGCGAACTCATCATCGGTTATCTTACCCCTGAGGACGTAAATCTTAGCGTACTTTACGACAGGACGCTCGCCAGGGCAGAGCATCTGAATACACTGTGCAGCGGAGTCTGCGCGCTGGTCGAACTGACCCGGCAGGAACTCAACGGCAAACATTCTCTCGTCCGCAGCCAGCTCCGGCAGGTCATAGAAAACCTCGTCAACAGGCGGCTCGGAGAATACTGTCGGGATAGCGGCCTTGAAGTTCTCTTCGGGCAGCTTCTCGCAGTCGTAGCGATTGATAACGCGCACATTCTCAACAGAGGTGATGCCAAGCGCCACGTTCAGGTCAGCGAGAACTGCGCCCCCGTCAACTGCGAACTGCGGCTTCTTTTCCACATAAATTCGGTAAACCATCGTTTTTCCTCCAACATATTGTTTACAGCTTATATACTGCAATATTCAACTATATTATACTACTTAACGAATACAAAATCAATACACCGGGCTGCTGAAATATAACAGCTCCGGCGCAATTAATTTGGTTATTTATTCTCCGCACGGCTGCGCAGAAGCTCTGCGTACTCCATGCTGCTGCATTTCTCTGCCATTCCGAGCAGCTCCGCGGGGGTGTCGCAGGCGTCCTCCAGCGCCCGGAAAAGCGCCCAGTTAAGCCCGTCGCAGTCCGGCGAAAAAAGCCCGGCGATTGAAGCCGCGTCCTCAAACGAAAGCGGCTGACCGAAGTCAAGCAGCTTGTCGTACTTCTCGAATAACTCGTCGGACATCTCCGCGTCCGCAGGGATCGCTCCAAGTGCCAGGAGCTGTTTTATACTACTCGTCATATCTTTCTCCTCTAGAATTTCGCGGTACCGGTGCAGTGGTCGCCCTCCACGCCGGTTATTTTCACCCTCGCCAGCGTATGGCGAGGAATATCCTCGCCGTAAATACGCACAGGTATATAACTGTCAGTAAATCCATTGCAATACTCCGGCGATGTTCTTTTTTCAATAAGCACGGTCTGTATCGTGCCGGTCTGCGATTCAAGAAACTGCTGCTCCAGCCGCTGAGCGAGCAGGTTCATTTCCTTAGCCCTCGCGGATTTTATCTGCGGTACTACCTGGCTGGTACGCATCGCCGCGACAGTCCCGCGGCGTATTGAGTACGGAAATACGTGTATCTTCGCGAATCCGACCTTTTCCGCAAACGCCATGCTCTCCGCGAATTCCTCATCGGTTTCTCCAGGGAATCCCACCATGATGTCGGTGGTTATCGCACAACCCTGGAATGCTTCCCGCAGCTCCTGCACCAGCGCGTAATAATCATCCGTAGTGTAGCGGCGGCGCATTCTCTTCAGAACTGCGTCACTCCCGGACTGCAACGACAGGTGGAAATGCGGACACAGCTTTTCGCAGGACTTCAGGCGCTGTATCTCCTCATCTGTGAGGGTATCCGCTTCCAGTGAGCCTAGCCTTACGCGCCCGATACCGTCCACCTGTGCCGCCATTACTGCGTCCGCCGGTGTACAGCCGATATCTTCCCCATAGCAGCCGATGTTTATTCCCGTGAGGACTATTTCGCGGTTGCCAGCTGCCGCCGCCTGCTGCGCCTGCCTGGATATCTCGCCGGGTCTGCGGGAGCGCACGCGCCCACGCGCAGTGGGAATTATGCAATAGGTACAGAATCTGTCACAGCCGTCCTCAATTTTGATGAACGCGCGGGTACGGTCGAGATCCGCCGCAGAGGAATTCTCGTCGAATTCCCTCGTAAGCTGGGAAACGCAGGAGATGTGCTGTCTACCCTCCAGGAATTTCGCCGTCAGCTCCGGAAGCCTGGATTTATCGGCGTTGCCGGTAATTATGTCCGCGCCGCTGTCCCGCTCGGCTTCGTCCGGGTACGCCTGGGGATAGCACCCGCACAGAATCGTTATACAGTCCGGATTCAGACTCCGGCAGTGGGATACCGCCTGCCGCGCCTTTTTCACCCCGACGCTCGTGACTGCGCAGGAATTTATTATACAGACGTCCGCGGACGCGCCCTCCGCCACAGGTTCATAGCCAGCGGCGGCGAATGCGTCGTGAATCGCCGCGCTCTCGCAGGAGTTCACCTTGCACCCGAATGTGTATATGCTGAATGTCATGACAACCTCTTTCTGATATGATGCAAAACCGCGCCTGTTTGTTATGCAACGGGCGTTGCAGTGATGTTTGTAATTTTAGCCAAAACGAAAACTTGATATAACAATATTATACTTGATTATTCCGAAATTTGCAATAAGCTATTGACTATTTTTCAGATTAAGGATATACTAATTTACAGAGGGAAGTAAACCCTCAGAAACTAATACCACAAAGAAAGGCGGCGGCTGTTTATGAAGAAAATGAAAGTTATGCTCGGTTCTATTGAGGACGTAAAGGAGTTCGTAGCGCTCACTAACAGCTATTCGTTCGACAGCGATCTCGTATCCGGAAGATATGCGGTAGACGCAAAGTCCATCATGGGTATATTCAGTCTTGATCTTGCAAAGCCGCTTGATTTCGTTGTCCATGACGACGGCGCAAAGGCTGACGAGCTGCTTGACGCAGTGACAAAGTTCAGAGCAAAAGTCTGATAAGACACACATAACACCACGGAAAGGAAGTATTTTATTATGAAAACAGTAAAGGTAAACATCAACACCATCAACGACGTTAAGAATTTCGTAAGCATCGTATCCCGCTGCGATTATGACGTAGATATCGTATCCGGCAGATATGCGATCGACGCTAAGTCCATCATGGGTATCTTCAGTCTGGATCTCTCCAAGGAGCTGACACTGAATATCCACAGCGACGACTGCGCTGATTTCCTCGACCAGATCAAGGACTACATCGTTAAGTAATTTGACGATCCACAAAACAGGGCTGTGTAAACAGCCCTGTTTTTTTATGCCTGGTTTTATAAGATTTTTGAAAAAAGTGTTGAAATCCGTGAAATGTTTTGGTATAATTGTATACAGCAAGTCCCGCATATACATGAGCGTAAAGCAGCGCCGCTGACGGAGCTGCCCGGAATATATCTGAAAGGAACCAATTCTATGCTATCAAAAATCGGAATCAGACCAGTTATCGACGGACGTCAGTTTGGTATCCGCGAGAGCCTTGAAGTCCAGACCATGAACATGGCAAAGGCAGCCGCGGAGCTTATCACATCCAAAGTACGCCACGCCAGCGGAGAGCCTGTGGAATGCGTGATCTCCGATACGACTATCGGCGGTATTGCAGAGAGCGCAGCATGCGCCGACAAGTTCGCCACCGAGAACATCGTGGCTACGCTGACCGTGACCCCCTGCTGGTGCTACGTTACCCAGGTAATAGATGAAAACCCGAACACCATCAAGGCTGTATGGGGATTCAACGGAACTGAGCGTCCCGGCGCTGTTTTCCTTGCGGCAGCAAATTCCGCATATGCGCAGATCGGCATGCCCTGCTTCTCGATTTACGGTCATGATGTAAAGGACGCAGACGACACCGTTATCCCCGCCGACGTTGAGGAAAAGATACTGCGCTTCGCACGCTGTGCCGCAGCTATCGGCGACATGAAGAACAAGAGCTATGTGAACATCGGCTCCCAGGCAATGGGCATCGCCGGAGCTTACTGCAACGAGGAGTTCTTCCGCGAGTACCTGGGTATCCACCCCGAGTGGGTAGACATGACCGAGATAATCCGCCGCGAAAAGCTCGGAATTTACGACGAGGCTGAATACAAGAAAGCGCTCGCCTGGATAAAGGAAAAGTGCCCCGAGGGCGTGGATATCAACCCGACTCCCGGCATGACATACATGCGCCCCGTCCTCTCCGAAAAGGAGAAGCAGGAGAACTGGGAGTTCATCGCGAAGATGACCTGCATAATCCGCGATATTCTCAAAGGAAATCCGAAGCTCGCAGAGATGGGCTGGCTTGAGGAGGCAAAGGGCAGAAACGCCGTACTTGGCGGATTCCAGGGTCAGAGAATGTGGACGGACTTCATGCCCAACGCAGACTTCACCGAAGCAATCCTCAACACGACATTCGACTGGAACGGCGCCCGTGAGCCTATCCCCTTTGCGACGGAAAACGACACCCTTAACGGAACAACTCTGATGTTCCTGCACATGCTGACCGGACGTGCAGCTGTATTCGCCGACGTACGCACCTACTGGTCGCCGGATTCCGTGAAGCGCGTGACTGGCTGGACTCCCGACGGAAAGGCAGCCAACGGATTCATACATCTCATAAACTCCGGCGCTGCGGCGCTTGACGGCACCGGCGCTGTCAAGGACGAGAACGGCGAGAGCGTAATGAAGCCCTGGTGGGATATGACCGAAAAGGACATCGACGCCTGCTTAAAGGCTACCACCTGGCCCTGCGCAAATCTCGGTTACTTCCGCGGCGGCGGATTCTCCTCCAGCTACTCCACCCAGGGAGTTATGCCCTGCACCTTCGCCCGGGTGAACTACATAAAGCACCTCGGTCCGACTATCCAGATAATCGAGGGCTACACCGTTGAGCTTCCGGAGGATGTAAACAAGACCCTGCTCGGACGCACCGACCCGACATGGCCCTCCACCTGGTTCGCTCCCATCACCGTTCCGGATAAGGTAGCGGCTTCCGATGTTTATAACGTCATGGCTAACTGGGGCGCTAACCACGGCTGCTTCGTATACGGTCACATCGGCGAGGATCTTGTCACAATGGCAAGCATGCTGAGAATTCCCGTTTCCCTGCACAACCTCTCCGACGAACGCCTGTTCCGTCCGCATGCGTGGAGCGCTTTCGGCACCTCCGACCTGGAGGGCGCTGATTACAGGGCTTGCGCGGCTTACGGTGCACTCTACAAGTAATATTTGCTCTTCACAACGAACCCGGCGGGACTGTCCGCCGGGTTCGTTCTTTTCTACAAACCGCTATGGGTAAGTTTATGTATAACGTCAATTGACTTGTCGTTTCTTTCTATGCTAAAATAATGATGGTGAACTGCGCACATAACAAAAAAGCAGCCGGGGAGAAAACCCATAACCAAAAAACAAACCACGTTGGAGGGGACGGCACCCATGACAAAAAACGAAGCCAGCGCACATCAGACCGTCACTGTATTATCGCAGGACGGAGAATTTTCCGGACTCACTTACCCCAGACGGGCACAGGGTCTGGTTAAAAAAGGTCGGGCACGTTATGTGAACGACAATACTATTCGTCTTAACGGCGTGTCCGACGCAGTAATTACGGAGGACATCAAGATGGATAACATAAATACCCTTAACGAAAACAAGAGCATCCCGGAACAGCAGGAGCAGCCGGTAAACCGCCTTTACTTCAACGCAAGGGACTGGAGCTTCAACAAGGACTGCAAGAACAATGTCGGGAACCGCAGCTTCATGCAGGGACCCGATGGAAACCTCGCCGAAGCCTATACTATCGGCGACTGGCGGTATAACTGGACTGAGATAGTCACAAAGCAGCTTATCCTGCCGAAAAACACCACGCATACGTTCACATTCTGGCTCAACGGCGGCGAAAACGACAACAATGACGAGGTGTGCCGGCTTATAGTGGTTTATAACAACGATTGCGAAAACTGCTACACCTATAACCTCAACCGCAATTTCATAAGGCCGCTCAAGAAGGTCAACGGCTGGGAGCTGTATGAAATACCTTTCATTACCGGGGACAACGAATACACACAGCTCCGGTTTGCGGCCATGAGAGCGTATATGACCGTCATGACGGCAAAACCCAAAGAGGAATATGCAGACCTGCCGGACTCCGTGGACGAGTTCGAAAGCGAACGTCCGCAGCGGCATAACATCGTGTTTGCAGACGGCTGGCCTACAGATGAATGGTACTCCACCCGTGCGCTCCGCGAAAAGCACAACAGCCCAGGCAAGGTTCACGACGCTCCGAAAATCCGCAGCGATAATTTCCAGGTTGTCGAAAATATCCAGAACCAGGCATACGCTCTTAACAGCATGACATCAAGCATAATGGACGAAATATCCGGAAAGATCGACAGTATGACGAGCCTTTCCTCCAACCTCGGACAGGAGATCAGCGATGCAATAAGCCAGGCGCTCAGCGGCAGAAGTCCCGAAGATACCGACATTGACGAGATATGCAGCGACATCATGGACAAATTCAGCGACAAGATCGACGCCATCACTGATGAGATAACTCAGGCATTCGATTGCATAGATGTTTCGGTACAGGAAATGACCGACGCCATTGAAAATATCGGCGAAGAATAAGGGTAGTATCCACAATTAAATACGACCGCCCCTCCCACTTCCGGGAGGGGTTATTTTTGTGAAATTTTGCACAGAAAGCTGGAATATTTCCCGGATAAATTCCCACAATAATCACGTTGATTTTATCGAAAGGAATGAAGCCCATGAAGAAATATATAGCCCTTGCCGCCGCCTGCGCCCTGATAATCGCCGGAGTTTCCGCGCTCCCCTCCGCCGTGGAAGCCAGCATACCCGTCTGCCAGACCGTCACCCCGAAGGTCGTGAATTACAGCGAAACCATCCGCACCAGCGGCACGCTCAGCTACATCGGGCAGAGCGACGTGACCTGCGCCCTGCCGCTCGTGATAAAGAAATACACCGTGGAGCCCGGCGACTCCATCAGCGCCGGGGACGTCATAGCCACCGTTGACCGCACCGCCAGTGAAACGTTTATCGCAAGCCTGGGTAAAGTGTCGCAGCTCGCCGCAGCCACCGCCAGTCTTTCGACGGCAATGTCGCTTATCCCGGATAACGTGACGGCTGACCGCACCGGCACAGTTATCTCCACCGCCGGCAGCGGAGCCGCAGTGGAGGCCGGAGGGAGCATAGCGACAATCGCCGGGACGGATTCACTGATTCTGACTTCGGCTGTCAGCGAGGTGAATATCTCCCGGATATCCCTGGGACAACCGGTGCAGTTCACCCTCACTGCCTACCCCGACGATATTTTCACCGGGACTGTAGCCAAGATAGCCGCCGCGGCACGCAGCCAGTACAGCGGAGCGGTGCTTGAAACCGTCGTTGACGTAATGGTCGTGCCGGACTCCGCAGACCCGCGGCTGTGCTCCGGACTGACCGCCGATGTGACATTCCAGCTCTCCGACCCGCGCAAGATATGCGTGCTCCCCTACGAAGCCATCGGGCAGGACGAGGAGGGCGAGTATATCTATGTCTTTGAGGACAACACCGCCGTCAAGCGCAAGATATTCACCGGAGCGGAGTTCTCCGACGGGACTGAAATCATAAAGGGCGCCGACGAGGGCGACCGCGTTATTCTCGACCCGTCTGACGTTTCACTCAGCCGCTATGTGAGGATAGACGAATGAGCATTTCTTCAACAATCATCAGCATATTCCGCAGCCGCACGCGCTCCCTGCTGACGATGGCGGGGATAGCTGTCGGCGTGTTCTCGGTAGTCCTGGTGTCCACCGTAGGTACTGTGGGCACTTCCCAGGTCAGCGCCACGCTTGTGACGATGGGTGTTGATACGCTGCTGGTACAGGCCGCGAACAATTCCGTCACCGTCACAATAACGGATAACGACGTATCCACCGTTCGCCGCGTGGACGGAGTGAACAATGTAATGCCGCTGATGGCGTCCGTCACCGAAGCGAAAATGATCGGCAGACGCCTTGACTGCTATGTCTGGGGCGTTGACAAATCCGCCGACCGGCTGATATCCCTGGAGGCTAAGCACGGCAGGCTTGTGAACAACAGCGACGGAGGCTCTCAGGTATGCGTTATCGACGAGCAGTTCGCGCTGCGTTCCTACGGCAGAAGCAATGTCGTTGGTAAAAAGCTGTCGATGTTCCTCGGCGGGAAGTACCATGAATTTGAGATAATCGGCGTGGCACACTCCGGGCTTTCAAGCTTACAGGGAATGCTGTCGAACATCATGCCGGGCTTCATGTATATCCCGATCAGTACCATGCAGCAGCTCACCGGACGCACAACCTACGACAAACTTGCGGTGAAGCTTGACGACATGAACACCGATATCCAGGTAGTTGCCGCTGTCCAGGAAGCGCTTAACCGCACGAACGGCACGACCGACGCCTATATCGTCAACAATCTGCTCTCCCAGAAAGGACAGCTGGAGGACATACTCGGCATCGTGACGACGGCTCTTTCACTGGTCGCCGGGATATCACTGGCGGTCTCCGGGATATCCGTTATGACCACCATGCTGATGAGCGTCACTGAACGCACCCGGGAGATCGGCATAAAGAAATCTATCGGTGCCTCCAGCCGGGATATCTGCCGGGAATTTCTCAGCGAAGCAGTGCTGCTGACTATGCTCGGCAGCACTGCGGGTATCCTCTCAGGTCTTCTGCTTTCGGGCGTGGGGTGTATGCTGATCGGGATACCGTTCCAGGTGAACTGGCTGATGATCGGACTTTCCGCCGTGGCTTCCGGTGCAGTCGGAGCGGTGTTCGGCGCTTACCCGGCGTATAAGGCGGCCTCCCTCAATCCCGTGGAAGCTCTCAGAATGTAGAACAATAGAAAAGGCAGAGCCGAAGCTCTGCCTTTTCCGATTTATATTGGGGGGAGAGTGGTTATCACGCTTGCCGCTCGTTACTTCGCCTTGATCTTGTAGATCGTGGAAGCGGAGGAGTATATCTTCTTGCCATCAACAGTTACATAGGACTTGATATAGTAGTAATATGTCTTGCCCTTTACTGCGGTGGAATCGGTGAATGTCATCTCGTCGGGATCGTAGCTTTCAACATTGCCTACTACCTTGCCCTTGCCCTTTGCAGAGTTACGGCGGTAGATAGTGTAGCCGTCGGCGTATTCGGACTGTGCCCATTCAAATATGATACCGTCTGTAGTGGACTTTCTGTAGGTGATCTTTACCTTATCCGGGCGTACAACAACTGTCACCTTTCTGGTCTTTGCAGGATTGGATTTAGCTGTAACAGTGATAACTGCCTTGCCTGCGGATACGCCGGTAACTGTGCCGTTGTCGTCAACCACTGCAACGTCCTCATTGGAAGAGGAGTAAAGGAGCGTCTTGTCATCGGCGGCAGCCGGATAGATCTTTGCCTTGAAAGTGAAAGTGCCGTCAATATTGATGGTCTTGGACTTCGCGGGAGTTACGGAGAAGCTTGAAACAGGTGTTGATACTGTAACAACGCACTGTGCTGTGATACCGTTGCTGCTCTTTGCAGTGATGGTAGCCGTGCCGTTGGTCACTGCCTTAACAAGTCCGCTGTCGTTTACGGTCGCAACATTGGTGTTGGAGCTGGTCCATGTGATCTTCTTGTCGGAAGCGTCGCTGGGAGATAC
>CAKSHT010000014.1 GCA_934457235.1 uncultured Oscillospiraceae bacterium | reverse complement strand
GCAGATGTAAGCCACAGCCCCCGCAACAACGACAACAGCGGTGATTATCGGAATGACTACCTTCGCTGTCGGACCTATTCTCTTTTCCACTCTGCTCTTGATAATACTCATGGTAATAACTCCTTTCAGTTACTCTGCTGTGAGTAGATATAAATGCCCGTCCGGGCGTGTTCACTTATTCTCCGGAGAGCAGCTTATACAGCTCCTTGCGGGAAACTCCCGCCGCCTGCGCTGCGGTCTTGCACGCCTCCGAGAGCTTCATGCCGCCCTCCGCATAGCTTCGGGCAAGCTCCGCCGCCTGCTCGATTGTCATTGACTCCTGCTGCTTCGGAGCCGCGCCCTCGACGACGATAACGTACTCGCCGCGGGGATCGGCGCTCTCATACAGCGCGTTAAGTTCCGCGAGCGACCCGCGCAGCACCTCCTCGTGCAGCTTCGTAAGCTCCCGGCAGAGCGCGGCATGGCGCTCCCCGCCGTATGCTTCCATGAGGTCGGCGAGGGTCTGGCGCAGCTTGTGCGGAGCCTCGTAATATATCAGCGTGTGTGGGAGCGCGGCGGTCTCCGCAAGCCGCTGACGGCGCTCCTTTTTGTCCACCGGGAGGAACCCCTCGAACGCAAAGCGCGCGGTGTCTATACCGCTTATCGCGACTGCGGCGATGGCGGCGTTGCAGCACGGCACGGATTCGACCGGTATCCCCTGTTCGTAGCAGCGCTGTACCAGATAAACTCCGGGGTCGGAAATACAGGGCATTCCGGCGTCGCTGACCAGCGCGACTGAATTTCCATCGTGCAGCAGCTCCAGTATCTTCGCGCTTTTCTCGGCTTCGTGAGGCTTGTAGTAACTCAGCAGCGGCTTCTTTATGCCGAAGTGCGTGAGCAGGCGCAGCGTGACGCGGGTGTCCTCCGCGGCGATGTAGTCCACGTTTTCAAGCGTTTCTATGCCGCGTGGCGAGAAGTCCGAGAGGTTGCCGATGGGCGTGCCCACGACGTAAAGCTTACCATTATCAGTCATAAAGTCTGGTGTACTCCTCCGTGTAGGATCTGTCATCGTTGCGCAGGATCATCGGTTTTTCGATGATCATTCCGGATTTTGCGCCCTTCTTTCCGGTGACGAGGAACAGCCACGGCTTGTCGAGGATACTGTTGAACACGAAGGTTATGCTCTTCGGCTCTATCTTGTTCTCGCGCATGGAGTTCAGCACGTCCGCCAGGCGTTCGGGGCGGTGGCACATTTTGAGAAGTCCGCCGTATTTCAGGAGCTTTCCTGCGGCGCGGCACACGTCGTCCACGGTGCACATCAGCTCGTGGCGGGCGATAGCCTGGGGTCTGGCGAGCTTCTCAAAGCCGGAGCCGCTGGTCATGTACGGCGGATTTGCCGTGACGATATCCATTGTTTCAAAGCCTATCTGCGACTGATTCAGTTCGCGCAGGTCGGCGAGCACGGGCTGGAGAGTGTTTTCAAGGTGGTTTGTTTCCACCGATCTTTTCAGCAGCTCTATCGCTTCCTCCTGGATATCCACCGCATAGATGAGGTGCGGCCTGATGTTCTTGCAGAATATCAGCGGAATTATGCCGCAGCCGGTACAGAGGTCGCACACAACGCTGTCCGGCTTGACGTTAGCGTAATACGCCAGCAGGAATGCGTCCGTGCCGAATCGGTGATCCTCCGACACATACATAGTCAGCGGGCCAAGTGAAAAGGTTTCGGTTTCCATTATATCATGTCCTTTCGGATTTATTTCGGAATGCGGTCAGCAAAGCGGATACGCTCCGGGGCTACCCGACGATTATCTGCCCCTCCGGCAGCACGATGTTCCTGCGCTTGGCGTTCATCAGCATTGAGAGCACCAGCGACACCGGACCGACGCGGCCGATGTACATCGTTATCATCAGCAGTATCCTGCCGGGGACTCCCGCGATGGCGGTAGGTCCGGCGGAAAGCCCGGCGGTGGAGAACGCGGACACTGCCTCGAACAGGCAGTCAACGCCGCTGACGTCCTCCGGTAACGTGAAGTACAGCACTGAGAAGCACAGAATGACCGCCAGCAGCGACAGCATAGTCACCGTCAGCGTGCGGTACACCGCGAGTTTATCTATCTTGTGTCCGAGAAGTTCCACGTCGTTCTTGCTGCGAAGGTATGACACCACGGTCATTATCAGCACGAGCACGGTGGTGGTCTTGATACCGCCGCCGGTGGAAGCCGGAGAGGCTCCGATGAACATGAACACGCAGGTGCCGAGCTTCGAGAAATCCGACATATCGCCGACGGAAACCGAGTTGTACCCCGCGGTACGCGCAGTAACTCCTGCGAAGAACGAGTTCATGAGCTTTCCGCCGAAGTCCATACCGCCGAGGGTCACGGGATTATCCCACTCCGCCAGCAGGTAGAACAGCGTGCTTATCACGACGAGTATCCCGGTGGAGATGAGCACTGCCCTGGTGTGCAGGCTGAGTTTCTTCACGCGGCGTATGTTAAGGAAGTTCTCCCAGACGATGAATCCCAGACCTCCGAGGATTATCAGCAGAGCCACGGTCATTATCACCAGCGGGTCGCCGGAGTAGTTCGTAAGGCTGGAGTATGCGCCGTCTACGCCGCACAGGTCGAAGCCCGCGTTGCAGAACGCCGTCACGCTGGTGAATATACCCATGAAAATACCGAACGCGCCGTGATCCTTCCAGAACGCAACGCTCAGCAGAACCGCGCCGGCTCCCTCGAATATCATGGAATATTTCATGATGCTGATGAAAATGCGGCGGCCGCCCTGGAACGTGCTTTCGGTAAGTCCGTCGGAAGCGTTCGCGAGGGTGCGGAAGCCGAGCTTCCTGCCCGCCGCGACGTTGAAGAACGTGATTATCGTGACGAAGCCCAGACCGCCTATCTGTATCAGCAGCACAATGACTATCTGCCCGAACATCGTCCAGTTGCTGAACGTATCCGCGACGACAAGCCCCGTAACGCAGGTCGCGGAGACCGCCGTGAACAGACAGTCGAAGAACGGAGTTCCGCCGCTCTTTGAGGAGAACGGCAGGAACAGCAGCAGCGCCCCCGCCAGAATTATTATCAGGAATCCCACGCAGAGCGTTCTTGCAGGCTGCATGGGCTTCTGCGTCTTTTTTATTACAGGCATGGCGTTATGAGATGACTACGCCTACGCCTGCAACTTTCGGCAGGGTGGCTATCTTCTGGGCGGAGTTGCGTATCAGAGTAAGCGAATCAACGGAAACCTCGCTGCCGGTGTCGTTAGCGAGCGTGATACGCAGGTCGCCGGTGTATTCTGTCAGTTCGAACGTCACGAGAAGCTCGTTGGCGTTCTGCTTTATTTCGAACGGGATATCCGCGCCGTTTCCGGTCACTGCGGCGGTCAGTTCATCGGCTCCGGAGCCGCGGACGCGGAAGCTCATCGGACCGGGGGTCTTTATGATGATGTCGTTGGAGTATATCTCAGAGCCGTCCGGAACGAGCGCGGTGGTGCCAATGCACTCCGCGTCGCCGCGCAGGTTGAGCTTGTCGCCGGTGTAATCCATGACCGTGTAGCCCGTCATAGCAACGGAAAGTTCGCTGACGCTCACCGCAGAGCCGCCGTCCTTGTTCGTGAACTTCAGCTGGACGTTCTCAGTCTTTGCGGATACGCTGAACCGGAGCTGTATCTCGTTGTCGTTGCGCGTAACAACTTCGTAAGGCATGTCGTTCGCCTTCTTGTCGGAGGTGAGCGCTATGGTAAGTTCGCCGATGTTCGTTCCGCGTACTGCCGCGGTGTAAGTTCCCTTGTTGAACAGCGTGAAATAGTTGGTGTACACCGCGGAGCCTTCCGGCATCATCGCGGAATTTCCGCTGCGGGTGACTGAGCTTGTGGACGGCACGTTGCCGCCGGTGTATACCATCGCGCCGGAGCCGGTCATTTCAAGACCCTGTTCGCGCACCCAGTCAATAGCGTCGCCGGAGCATGCGTAAAGCTGAACGTTGTTGTTGACGTCGCCGACAAGATATATGTCGTCCAGCCACATGTTAAGGTTGTTCTCCCTGCCGGTGATGATGAAGTCCGGGCACTCTTCAAGCTCCTGGAGCTTCTTCACGCTGCTGGCAAGGCGTATCTTCTTGTCCGGGAAAAGGAACTGCGCCTTTGCATAGCGCTCGCCCTTCATGGAGAAGCACAGTACGTCGTCATAAGGGCAGTCCTCTATCATCGAGAGCGCCTCAGTGACGTAGTTCGCACCGTACTGCGCGTTCTTTCCCTGCACGACTGTGTAGTTGTCGAAGCCGTAGAGCGTTGAGTAAATAAGCAGCGCACCCAGCGGGATAACGATGAAATTGAACAGCGATTCGCCGTTCTTCTTTATCAGTCTTAAAATCACGACGGCAAGCAGGATAACCATGACAACGCCGATTATCTTGATGAACGTCATATCTGTGAACGCGTCCTTAAGACCCTCGCCGATACGCAGCGGACCGATACCGAGTATCATCGCGCCGACTATGTTCTTTGTCGTCTCGCCGTCGCCGACCACTGCGGAAACGGTGAATGCCTCGGTCGCAACGAATATGCCCGCCGCAGTGAGCAGAGCCACGAAGCAGTGTCCGGCGGAGAAACGCTTTCTGTAGATCATGATGAGTGCCGGGAATATCGCTATCGGGAAGAACGTTTCGATGTAACGTCCGAAGATGGCGGTATCCGCGCGGGTGTCATAGACCGATGAAGTCGCCTTGAACGCCACGCTGACAACGAATATCGCGCCCATGCACAGCAGCGCGTACCAGCAGAACATTGCAAGGCTGGAGCTGATGTAGGTCTGGGGTCTGGTGCCGGGGGTCATGTCAACCTCGTCGTTCGCGATGCGCTTCTTCGAAACGTAGTACATCACGATTCCGGAGATTATCAGCACCATGCATATAGCGCCGAAGCCCCATGTGGAGCTTATGAAGTAGAAGAAATGTCCGAACAGGGTCTGCGGGAAGTGCGCCAGTTCCTCGGAATCTATGCTGCCGATACGGCTGAACATGTTCTCGATGGTGTTGACAGAAGCCTTGTCCTTGGTTCCGGAGAGCCACAGCTCCGCCTGTATGCGGTGCTTTATCAGCTTGTCGAGAAGGAATCCCCCGGCGAAGCTGGTGAAGAAGCCGACCAGCGAAAACAGCCTGCGGCGCATCGTAATGAGTATCACAAGCTCCAGCACGAATCCGGCGGCTGTCATGGCGAGCATACGTCCGTGGGAGGCGTACGCCGCGATGAGCGTAAGTCCGCCGAGTACAGCCCAGAGCTGCTGCATGAACACAGCCTTAAACGTATGCGAGGCGTCCTTGTGGCTCCTGAGGGACTTATACATAAGCAGCGCAAATACCCACGGCAGAATGCAGCACATAGTTTCGTTCCAGGTGTATTTCGTCAGCAGCAGGTAGCTCGGATACATTCCGCACACAACCGCGATGAACACGCTGGACAGCTTGCGCACGTTGAACCACTTCCGGGACAGATAGTACACTATCACCGGCGCGAAGCTCATTATAAAGCCGTTTATCAGCAGCATTACCCGGTACTGGGTCATAGGGTCGCTTACAAGCTTGAACACCGGGATATAGAACAGGCTCTGGAAGTAACCGTAGTATCCGCCGGCGGAAACCGTCGCCGACCAGTCGTAGCCGTTCGCCCAGGCGGCGACGCCGGTGACGGCGTATTCGTCCGGGGTAAGGTTGAACATAGTCGTGACCTGCGTCATAAGGACATGGATAACCAGCGTGACGACGAAAAGCGCCAGCATGAGGAACCAGTCCTCCAGGAACACGCTCGGCTTCTTCTCCGCCGACGTAGCCTTTTCCGGCGCCGGAGTTTCCGGTATCTCCGGCGCGGTGAAAATCTCCGCGCCGTCCGCAGCGTCCGCGGTGGCGGAGCCGTCCAGGCTTATGTCAAGCTGCGGCTGTTCGTTGTTCTTATCTTCATTCAGCAATGAGCTGACCTCCATTCACAGGGGATACCAGGACCCCCAGAAATCAATCAGATATGACGTTGTTCTGCACCGGACCCTCTCCGGTGGATATGGCTTCGGTGATATCCGCCGAGCGCTTGTACTTCATGTAGTCGCGGGCGGTCTCTCCGCGGGCGTACACCGAAATGCCGCCCTCCGTGCCGATGTAGTCGTAATCCGCAGTATCAAGCGGCAGGATAGTTTCCTCGTCCGCGAGTATCAGACAGTTCTCCGGGATATTCTTCTCCCGGCGGATTATCGTCACCTTGGTGTTCGGGTTGAGGAACTGCACAAGCCCGGCGTTCCGGGATTTCATCTTATAGCATACTATCAGCGGCGACGCTGCGTCGTCGTAGAGCAGCGTTGACACCTCCCTGGCCGGGGCGGTCTTTCTGACGTTTTCCTCCGCGCGGTCGGGGAGGTATACAAGCCCCGCGAACAGCGTTGTGTAAAGGAATATGCAGCAGAATCCGCCGGCTATCAGCCCCTTGCCGCCCTTGCGGGCGCAGGCTGAAATCACGGCGATGAGCGCCAGCACTGAGAACGCCGCGGAGGTCATTATAATGAGGCTCTCCGCCGTGAACGCCTTGGTGTAGTCCTCGCCGATACGCAGCGGCATAAGTCCCAGTATCGGGGATTCGCGGTAGCTCCGCGCGCTCTCCACCTGCGGATAGGACACCGTGAAGAAGCACAGGCACACGTACGCGTAAACAGCCGCAGCCCATGCGGTGTGCTTGTAGTTTATCCCGTATCTGAACAGGAACACCAGCACCAGGAATATCGCCAGCGGCGCAACGTTGTCGGTGTATCTGCCGAACATCGTCAGATCCTTGATGTCCCCTATCTGCCCGGAATTGAACTTGAACAGCACAGAAAGCGCCATAGAGCCGCCGATGGACAGGAACGCGTATATCCCCAGGACCATCATGCGTGCGCTGTATTTATGCTCGGCGGGGGTGCATACCTCCACGCCGTCGATGATCTCCTTTTTCCTGCCGGATCTCCACTCGCTTATGCGGAGTATCACCATCAGGAAGAACAGCGCCGTAGCCAGCGCGCCGATGCCCGCCGTGGAGGTCATGAACGTATACATATGGCCGAACAGCGCGGAGAGGAACCGGTTTATACCACCCTCCCCGAACAGTCCGAGCACGCGCCCGGCTTCGCTCTCCATCGTGTTTCCGCTGGCGTTTCCGTTCCAGACCTCCTGCTGAATGAGCTTCTTGCAGAAGTGCTCGGCAACGAAGCCGAATCCCATAACCGGGAAGAATACCGGAAGCACGAGTATGACGCGCTTCATGAATATACGCACGATGAGCAGCGTAAGGACGAATGCGATCACCAGCGCCAGCAGACGCGAGTGCGCCGCATAGCACACAGCGCAGAGAAGTCCCGCGGCGGCGGAGTAAGCGCAGCGCGCGCCGGGCTTCTTACAGTCGATGGACTGGAAGATGACCCACAGCAGCACCCACGGGAGCAGACTGCATATAGTCTCGTTCCACATGAATTTTGAGTGCGCTATGTAGGTGATGTAGCCGCCGGAGCATACTGCCGCCGCGAGCCGCTGCCATACCTTCTTGACTCCGACGCGCCCCGCAACGTGGTATGCGATAAGCGGGACGAAGCTCATGAGCACGCCGTTCATCACCAGACACGCCTTGTACAGCGCGTAGGGGTTCTTGAACACCAGGAACAGCGGCGCATAGAACAGAGCCTGGACGTATCCGTAATAATATGACACCTGCCCCATGAGCGCAGACCAGTCCCTGCCGGAATAGAACGCGGCGACGCTCGCCACGCCTATTTCATCGGGATTGACCGCAGGCAGCTCCATGCACATCGAAAGCAGCGAGTGAGTTACCACGCTGCACGCGAAGAGAATGAACATCACGCCGCGGTCGCCGAAATTCGTGTAAAACCGTTTCAGAGCCTGTATCACTTGTTGATTTCCTCTTTAGTGTAGCTGCAGATGTTGTAGTTGGAATAGTTGGCGTTGGTGGTGTTGTATTCAATGCGCTTTACATGAAACAGCGTTTCGTCCATGACCTTGCGGCAGCCGGAGATGGCGTCCGCCACCAGTCCGAAAATTCCTATCTGGAAGCCCACGATGGCCAGAACAGCCATCAGGACAAGGGACTGGATATGACCTCCGCCCTCGCCGAGGCATGCGTAAACGATAAAGCGAATTGCCAGGACCAGCGCCGCCAGAATGAACACGCCCGCCATTGCAAGGAAAGTCTTGAGGGGCTTTCTCATGACATAGTTGCGGATAATGGTGCCGCTGGAGCGCTTGATGTAGCCCCACATGCTCTTGAACAGGCGGCTCTTGCGCAGCTCCGGATTTGTGTTGATATCCACCGACATGATCTTCGTGCGGTCAGCGCCGGCGGTGATTATGGTCTCAAGGGTGTAGGTGTAGTCGGAGAGCACGTTCAGACGAAGCGCAGCCTCTCTTGTATAGGAGCGGAATCCGCTGGTGGTGTCCACGACGTCGGTGCCGCTCGCCTTGCGTACGACGCTGCTTCCGAGCTTCTGGAGCTTCTTCTTCAGCGGGGAGAAATGCTCGATGGAATCCGTGCGGCGGTTGCCGATGACCATGGTAGCCCTGCCCTCCAGCAGCGGACGGACGAGCTTTTCGATATCCGCGCCGGCGTACTGGTTGTCGGCGTCGGTGTTGACGATTATATCAGCGCCAAGGCGCAGGCAGGCGTCGATACCCGCCATGAATCCCTTGGCAAGTCCGCGGTTGTGCACGAAGCTGACGATGTGGTGCACTCCGAGTTCCTTGGCACGCTCGACAGTGCGGTCGGTACTGCCGTCATTTATAATAAGGTATTCTATCTCGTCGATGCCGTCGATGTGCTTCGGCAGGTCGTGGATAGTAACGTCAAGGGTCTCAGCCTCGTTATAGCAGGGGATCTGGATTATAAGCTTCATTGTTTCTTTCTTCCTTTTGTATTTTTTCGTACAGCCCCGGACCTCCGCAAATACGGCTCCGGGACTGATTATTTACATTCCCGCTCCGGGAAGTATCTTGTAGAGATACAGCACAAGCACCGCCTGTGCAAGATAAACCGCCAGCATTGCCACGATAGCACGCAGCCAGGAGGGCGTACCCCTGGCGGCTAGAGCCTCGTAATAGCCCTCCGCGCGGCCGTCGTCGAACTTCAGGCGTATCTTCCGGATACGCTTCACGGCGAACCGGTAGTAGATGTAGTCGCCGAACATGCACATCAGTATCATGACGATGAAGCTCGCGCCGCTCGCCATGAGCTGGATATTGCTGAGCACATCAGTGCTGCCGATACCCACGGCGTTGAGTATCGCCGGGATATAGTAGATGAAATCCAGCAGCAGTACCGCAAGTCCCACGAGGTCCATTCTGCGGTAGAACTGATGAATTGGCGCGAAAAGCCCCGCAGCGGCGTTGAAGAATATCCTGCGCTTCTTCTGCCCCGGCTGCAGCGGCGCGCGGAACGCCGCAAACGCCTGCGAATAATGCATGACCGACCGTCCGACAAAGGTGGAAAGCTCCTTGCTGCTCACGCCGTCCTCGCCGCGGGTGTCGTCCATGGTCTGGTGCTGAAGACGGTTCAGAAATTCCTCAATATCCATCGGCTGACCGTCCATGCCGCCCATAAAACTCTGGTCATTCTGCCCGGACTGACCGGCGGTGTATTCCGCGCGGTGCTCGTCGGAGAACGTATCGCCGGACTGCTGATCCTTTTCCAGGCTGACCTGCTCAGGCTCCGGGGGTTCCTCGCCGGGAAGCCAGCCCTTCCACTCGAAGCCCTGCGCGTGATACTGCTCCACGCCGCAGTGTCCCAGGGCAAGGTAGCACGCACGGTGATGCGGTGTGCCGCACTCCGGGCATACCACAACATCTGACTTGTCGTTCAGCGGCTTGCGGCATATGGGGCATAATTTATTATCAAATCGTGACATCGTTGTTCCTTTCATATCTGTCGCACACCCGTATTATAGCATTCTGGGTATGCATATACATTTTATAGTATATCACAAATCAGACCGGATTTCAATATTAATAACAAAACGCAGGGTGAAAATTAGCGGAAAATTACCGCCGCCGGAGTTTTCCGGAGTGCAGTTGTGTAAAATGCACATAAAATCCGGGTCGGATAAAGCCGAAGCATGCAGCCGCGCGGACGTAATTATCCCCCGCAGGTGCATAAATTCCTGCAATCGGTTGAAAACTCATGTTTATGTTGATTATTTTGTTGAAAGTTTTTTGTACAGAATACACAATGAAATGCCGGAATGAAATTGATTTATTCTGCAAAAAACAGAAAATCGGCGTTAAAACTGTTAAATTTAAATTTTTCTGTTGACGGAACAAATCTTTTTGGATATACTATAAGCAAGAGATGAGACAGAAAGACGCTGCGATCTCTAGTTATTGTAGAACACAAAAGAAAGAAAACACGCAGGAGGGCACAGGCTCTCCAGAGTCACGGCAGAACTGAAATATTCAAAATGGAGGTTTTAACTATGTGCATGAAAGATGTAGAAGTCAAGAACCAGGTTGGTCTTCACGCAAGACCCGCAACATTCTTTATCCAGAAGGCTAACGAGTACAAGTCTTCTATCTGGGTAGAGAAGGAAGAGCGCAGAGTAAACGCTAAGTCCCTGCTCGGTATCCTCTCCCTTGGTATCGTTGGCGGCGCAAAGATCCGCATTATCGCTGACGGCAGCGATGAGCAGCTTGCTGTTGACGGCCTTGTAAAGCTGGTCGAGGGCGGTTTCTCCGAGTAATTCCGGAGAACGTTCGCTGAGCCGTCAGATAAATAACGGCACGGCGGCACATTTCAAGTAATATCTCCGCTTTTGCGGACGCAGGGGCAGGTTCCGGGTTTTCCGGGTCTGCCCCGTTTTGTTTTAGGCACGTCTGAATACGGCGCGGAGCAACCGGAATCCGTATTATCCGGGGCTGCGCGCATATTCAGCGGCGGAGCGCCATCGCTTCCGCCCGATATCTGGAGGTCAAATGAAAAAAGCATTATCAGCTGCGGCGGCGTCAGTCATTGCAGTTACGGCGCTCTCCGGCTGCACCGCAGAGCTTCCCGGCGGGTACGCGCAGTTCACCGCCGCGCGGGACAAATACGAAACTCTTGACAGCGCAAAGGTCTCCATGACCGACATTAACACCGGGGAGCAGGTCATGGAATTCAGCTTCTATTTCACCGGAAACGACGAGATGGTGCTGAGCTACTACAGCTGCTGGGACGGAAAGATACAGCAGGCGTACAGCGACGGCGCGGAATTCTTCTACAAGGACGACGGCGACGAAAAGTGGACCGTGATAGGCACCGGCGACGACGGGTATATTTATAACGTCTACAACCGGAAGTACCGCTATCCCTACGCGGAGGGACGAATGTTCTTCCTGGCGGCAGAGGCGGTGAGCAATGCGGTCGTTATCGAAAGCGACGACGGTCCCACGAGCATAACCTACACCTACGACCCGGAGAAGCTGAACAGCGCTTCCATGCCCGGCATTGAGGAGGAGATCTCGAAATTCGAAGCGCTCTCTACAACGCTGCTTATAAATTCGGACGGCATTCCCACGCAGTTCACGGAAAACGGTACAGTCACGACGGTATCCGGGGAAACGCTCACGCTCAGCATGCAAATAGATATCACCGACATCAACGAGGTATTTGAGATACCCTACCCCGTCGACGAGATATGGGCGCCCGGCGAAAAACCGGAGAACTGACCTGTATATAAAACAATCCAGAAGCGCAAAAAGATGCATTCTGTCATAAAACATTTTTTTGTATATCAGGCGGTCGCTGACCGCCTTTTGTTTTACCGATTTGTAGGGCACCTACATGATTTAAGGCACCGCCCCCCACACACCCGTATTTTAATCATACCCAACCTCATAATCAAGCTTAGATTCCGCATTCTAATTACAATCCACCCCATAATCAAACGATTACCCGCTCATTATAATCCTAATCCACCACATAATCGTGCAGGTCCCCCTCATTTTTCATGGTTTTGCGCAGCAAAATCGCGGACGACTGTCCGCGAAATGAAAAATGCGAGCGTTCACGCCGCGTTTACACCGTGAGCGAAGCGATTTAAAGGTGTAAATGTCGCGCAAGCGAATTAAAGGCGTGAATGCTGCAATCTGATAATCAAGCAGGTTCCCCGCATTTTTTATGGTTTTGCGCAGCAAAATCGCGGACGACCGTCCGCGAAATGAAAAATGCGAGCGTTCACACCGCGTTTACACCGTGAGCGAAGCGATTTAAAGGTGTAAATGTCGCGCAAGCGAATTAAAGGCGTGAATGCAGCGAATTAAAGGCGTGAATGCTGCAACCTAATTGCCCTTTACCCGGTTTTATATATAAAAGCACACAAGGAGGAATTTCACATGAAGAAACGCGCGATACTCGCTCTGATAACTGCGGCGCTGCTCACCGGATGCGCCTCCGGAGGGAACGGCTACAGCTCCGGGTACGATACGTCCGGAAGCCCCTCAGGATCCGGGAGCGCAGGCACTCCGGGCGCTGCAAGTCACACAGATTCAGGAGATACGGGAACTCCGGCGGACACGTCAGCTGCGACCGGGTCCGCAGCGACTCCCGGCAGCTCCGGCAAGCCAGCGGACGTAACCGAGCCGGACGTGATCACCACGACGTCCGGGAGCACCTCAGCGCCGGAAACCACGAAAACTCCCGCCGAAACCACAAAACCCGTGACTACCACGACCTCCGCAAAACCCGCTTCCACACACTCCGACCCTACCGGAAGCGACTACACCGGAAAGGACATCGGCGGCACCGGGCGCTCCGACGACAGTGTATACGCCGACGATATCGCCTACGATGTGGCAGGAGATATGGACTACATCGCCGAAGCCGCCGCAGTTGACGGCTCGTATCGCGGCGGGGAATACATCGACCCCGGCTGCCCCATCGACCCGATAGAACCTGTCGAGCCTTACCCCGGCTGGGATATCGACCCGCAGGCGGGGCTGCTCACCGGCGGCGAATGGAACGACAACCAGCACTGGGATTTCTGGCAGGGGCTGTATTCCAGCAATAATTACGGAGTTGACTGGGATTCCTACCTCAGCGAATGGCGTACTGGCGCGGAATACCGTATTGCGGTCAGGATCCTCGACAACTCCGGCGCTCCCGTAACCGGCGCGCTGGTGGACGGAATGGGATACTCCGCAGTAACGGACAACAAGGGCATGGCGTACCTTTTCGGGAAAAGATCCAGAATCGGCGACTACGACAAGAGCTTCGCCGTTTCGTACGGCGGTCAGAAGCAGACGTTCACCGCGGACGTGACCGGCGACTGCGAGCTTGAATTTACCCTGGACAACGATGCAGCTCCCCACGCAAAGACCCTCGACCTTATGATATTGTGCGATACCACCGGCTCCATGGGCGACGAGCTTGAGTACCTCAAGGCGGAGCTGGAGGACGTAGTAACCCGGATACGCCAGGATAACGCGAATATCCCGACGCGTATCAGCGTGAACTTCTACCGCGACGAGGGCGACGAGTACGTCGTGCGTGAATTCCCGTTCACGACCGACCTTGAAGCAGCGGTAAGGGCGATCTCCGAGCAGTCCGCGGACGGAGGCGGCGATACTCCGGAGGCAGTGCATACGGCTCTTGACAGCGCACTGTCCCACGACTGGGACGAAAACTCCGTCAAGGTGATGTTCCTTGTCCTGGACGCCCCGCCCCACGAGGACGCCCAGATAATCGACGAGGTGGTAAAGCACGTACGTAACGCCGCCGAAAAGGGAATACGGATAGTCCCCGCAGCGGCAAGCGGCGTGGATAAGTCCTGCGAATACCTGCTCCGAAGCATGGCGTTCATGACCGGCGGAACTTATACGTTCCTTACGGACGACAGCGGTATCGGCTACAGCCACACCGAGCCGACCGTCGGCAGCTACTCCGTCGAAAAACTGAACGACATGATGGTCAGGATCGTAAACGGGTACCTGGAATAACTACCAATCATCAATATGGGCGGTCAATGACCGCCCGTACATTTTTTCGATCCGAAATCCTGCAAAATTGCAATAAAACCCCGTCAATTTTAAAAGTTTTAGCAAAACCACTTGCAAAAAATCCGTGAATGGTGTATAGTTAGTATAGGGCAGTCCCTGTTTTCGGGGCTGCTGAATGTTTTGAAACGAGGTGCTTTGATGAAAGACGATCTGCTCCAGCGTATAGAGGAGCTTATGCCCACTTTTTCCAAAAGCCAGAAGCTTATAGCTAACTATATCCTTAACCATTACGAAAAAGCCGCCTACATGACCGCACTGAAGCTCGGAAACGCTGTCAACGTCAGCGAGTCCACCGTCGTACGCTTCGCAATAGAGCTTGGATTCGAGGGTTATCCCCAGCTCCAGCGCTCCCTCCAGAGCCACATTAAGAACCGCCTTACCACTATCCAGCGAATGGACGTCACCCGCAGCCGCATAGGCGACCTTGACCCCATCGAGGGCGTCCTCACCCAGGACATCGACAAGATACGCCGTACGCTGGAAGCCGTTGACCGCGAGGCTTTCGACAACGCAGTCAACACCATCGTGGACGCACGCCGCATATATATCCAGGGCGCGATGTCCAGCGGAATTCTTGCAAGCTTCATGCACTATTACCTGCGGCTTATCTTCGACAAGGTGACGCTTATAGGCTCCGTTGCCACCAGCGAGATATATCAGCAGATGATACACATCGGCGAGGGCGACGTGTTCATCGGGCTTTCATTCCCCCGCTACGCCAAGAGCACCATTAACGCCTGCAAGTTCGCCCACGACTGCGGCTCCCAGATAATAGCGATAACCGACAGCGAAAACTCCCCGCTCGCGCAGTACGCCCATACCACCCTCTGCGCCACCTCCGACATGGTGAGCTTCGTAGACAGCCTGGTAGCCCCGATGAGCCTGCTGAACGCCCTCATCGTCGCGGTATCCAACCGCAACCGCTGCCGCGTAGAGCAGACTTTCCGCAAGCTGGAGACCCTCTGGGACACCAACGACGTATACAAGAAAGATGTTTGATATCCTTATAATAGGAGGCGGCGCCGCCGGAATGTTCTGCGCCGCCCACGCCGCCGGAACGGGACTGAAAACCGCCGTCGCGGAGCACGGGAAATCCCTGGGGCGGAAGCTTGGTATAACCGGCAAGGGACGCTGCAACGTCACAAACGACTGCTCCGCAGACGAGGTGCTGAAAAATATCCCGCGCAACCCGCGCTTCCTGTACAGCGCGCTCTCAAAATATGAGCCGTCGGACGTAATGCAATATTTCGAGAACCTCGGCGTACCGCTCAAGACTGAGCGCGGACGCCGGGTCTTTCCTGTTTCCGACAAGGCTAGCGACGTGGTTTCCGCCCTGGAAAGTCAGCTCAGAAAGCTGAACGTCGATATCATCCGCGGTAACTGCACGAAGCTCCTCATTGAGGACGGACAGTGCTGCGGCGCCGTAATATCCGGACGTGAAGTCCGCGCCGGAGCTGTTGTATTAGCCACCGGCGGGGCTTCCTACCCGCTCACCGGCTCGGACGGATCGGGATACGCGCTCGCACGCCAGGCGGGTCATACGATAATCCCGCCGGAGCCATCGCTTATCCCGATGGAAACCGAGGAACGATGGGTCGCGCAGGCGGCGGGGCTTGACCTGCGCAACATCTCTATGCGGCTCATCCGGGACGGGAAAGCGATTTATGAGGACTTCGGGGAACTGCTGTTCACCGCCTACGGTATCGGCGGACCCACGATTTTAAGCGCTTCGGCGCACATTCCGGAGATGAAGCCCGGAGAATACTGCGTGGAAATAGACCTAAAGCCCGCGCTCTCCGAAAAAAAGCTGGACGACCGTATACTCCGGGATTTCAGCGAGCGCCGCGGAATGCCGTTCGCGGAGAGCCTGCGGGGGCTTCTCCCGGCGCAGCTGGCGCCGGTCATCGCGGAGCTTTCGGGGATTCCCGGAGAGCTGCATGTCGATGAAGTAACCCGCGAGCAGCGCCAGCACCTCGGCAGGCTGCTGAAGTGCGTAAAGCTCCATATAAAGCGCTTCCGCCCCATCGAAGAGGCTATAATCACCCGCGGCGGCGTTTCCGTTAAGGAAATACGCCCCAACACCATGGAAAGCCGCATATGCCCCGGACTGTACTTCGCCGGCGAGATAATCGACTGCGACGGCTACACCGGCGGATTTAACTTACAGATAGCGTTTTCCACCGCCTACACCGCCGCGATGGCTGTCGCAGGAATTGTATAATTATGTCGCAATATGACTGATAGTAAATCTACGCGGTGCAGATATTTGTAATATTATGTCGAGCTTTTACCCGGAGTAATATTGGCGTGGCAGGAATTTTGTATATTCTTGCCACATTATTACGCCGGGTAATTAAGTTTCACCGACTCCCGGTTTTATCGTGAAAAATCCATGAAATTGCAAAAAAACACTTGCAATTTCGCGGGAAGTGTGATATAATAAATTGAATAAATGTATAGGGGTAGTTTTACCTTTTTACATTTTTTCACATTTAAGCCACTTTGCAAGTGGTATGTCAGGGTGATGTTTATGCCGGAAAAGCTCATCTCAGCAGCTATCGACGGTCCCGTCGGAGCTGGAAAAAGCAGTATCGCAAGAACTGCCGCAAAAAGGCTGGGCTTCATTTACGTTGATACCGGGGCGCTCTACCGCGCCGTCGGGCTGTTCTGCCACAGGAACGGTGTCGATATGTCCTCTGCGGAGGATATCGCGGCGCAGCTCCCGCAGATACACCCTGAGATACGGCTGATCGACGGCGTACAGCACATCTACCTCAACGGCGGCGATGTTTCCGAGGAGATACGCCTGCCCGAAATATCCATGGCGGCTTCCGCAGTTTCGGCGGTGCCCGCTGTCCGCGCTGCCCTGCTGGACATGCAGAGGGCGATCGCGCGCGAAAACAACGTCATTATGGACGGCCGCGATATCGGTACGGTCGTGCTTCCCGACGCGCAGGTCAAGATTTTTCTGACCGCAACGCCAGAGATACGCGCCAAGCGCCGTTACGACGAGCTTTGCGCCAAGGGCGTGCAGACCACGTTTGAAGAAGTCCTCGCGGACCTCAGCAAGCGCGATTACGATGACTCCCACCGGGCTGTCGCTCCGCTGAAGCAGGCGGAGGACGCAGTGCTTGCGGATACGTCGGGGCTTGACTTCGACCAGTCCTGCGACCTGGTGTGCAGCATTATCAGGGAGAAGCTGTGATGTTATACTCGTTTCTCCGCAACTGCGCAAGATTATTCTACATAATCGTTTATCATATACACGTTATCGGCGGGGAGAATATCCCCAGGGAAAAGGGCGGTTACATAATCGCCAGCAACCATGTGTCCAATAACGATCCGCCTGTGGTGGGCATAACCTTCAAGGGGAAATACACCTTCATGGCGAAAGAAGAGCTTTTCCACATGAATCCGATCTTCACCTGGCTGATAACAAAGCTGGGGGCGTTTCCGGTGAAGCGCGGCGCGAAGGACACTTCCGCCATCGACAAGGCGCTGGAGAGCCTGAAGGAAGGACGCATTTTCGTGATATTCCCGGAGGGCACGCGTTCCAAGGACGGTACGCTCGGTCGGGCGAAAAGCGGCGTGACGCTCATCGCGGCGCAGGCGAAGGTCCCTGTGGTGCCGGTGTACGTGAAGTACGGACGGAAGAAGTTCCGCCAGAACATCTACATATCCATCGGCAAGATGATACCCGCCGAGTACTTCGATGTGGATATCTCCGACCGCAGGATGCTGAAGCAGGTCAGCGCCACCATCATGAACGAGATCGCGCTGCTCCAGGAGAATATGCCAGATGTTGATTGAGATTGCCGGCAAGTCCGGGTTCTGCTTCGGCGTTGAACGCGCGATAAGGCTCACGGAAGAGGCGGCGGACAAATACGGCGAGATATACACGCTGGGTCCGCTGATACACAACACGACAGTTACACAGTCCCTGGAAAAAAGGGGCGTTCATATAGCCGCAGACGTGGAGGAAGCCGCCGGGAAGCCCCTGGTGATACGTTCCCACGGGGTCGGCAGGGATACCGAGGACAGCGCAGCGGCGGCATGCTCCGTGCTGCTGGACGCGACTTGTCCGTTTGTGAAGCGTATCCACAGGATAGTTTCGGAGCAGACCGCAGAAGGCGTGGTGCTGATACTCGGCGACGGGGAGCACCCGGAGGTACGCGGGATAATGGGACATGCGTCATGCCCGGCATACGCATGCATGGAGTTTGAAGAAGTCCGGAAGGTGCTCGACGAGTGCAGGGCTTCCGGCAGGGACGCAGTCCTTGTCGTACAGACAACCTTCGACCGCAGCAGGTTTCTTGAATATTCCCGGAGGATACGGGAAGAATATTGCTGCGTGAAGATATATGACACAATATGCAACGCGACCTCGGAACGCCAGGGAAATGCGGAGGAGCTTGCAAAAAGGGCTGACCTTATGCTCGTAGTCGGAGGAAGGCACAGCTCCAACACAGGAAAGTTAGCTGAAATCTGTTCGAGATATTGCCGCACAGTGTTCATCGAGAGTGCCTCAGAGCTTTCCCCGCAGATCATTGAAGGTCTGCACTCCGATAGTATTATCGGAATAACGGCAGGGGCTTCTACCCCAGCCTATACAATAAAGGAGGTTCATTTAAAAATGAGCGAGATCATCAACAACAATGAAAATGAGGAGAGCTTTGCAGCACTGTTTGAGCAGTCCGAGAGCAAGAGATTATATACCGGCGCCAAAGTCAAGGCAACAGTTGTTAGCGTAAAGCCGAACGAGGCTGTAGTAGAGCTGGGCACAAAGCACACGGGTTACATACCCCTCGACGAGCTTACAAACGACCCCAACGCAAAGGTTGAGGACATCGTTAAGGTAGGCGACGAGATCGACGCTATCGTAACAAAGGTAGACGATTCTCAGGGCGTTGTTTTCCTGTCCAAGAAGCGCGTTGATTCCGCACTTGGCATGGAGAAGATCGCAGCAAGCAAGGAAGCAAACGAGACTCTTGAGGGTGTAGTTACACAGGCAGTCAAGGGCGGCGTGATCGTCGTAACTAACGGCACAAGAGTATTTATCCCTGCATCTCAGACCGGTGTTCCGAGAAGCGGCAAGCTTGAGGATCTGGTAAAGAAGACCGTACAGTTCAAGGTTATCGAGATCAACGAGCAGAGAAACAGAGTAGTTGGTTCTATCCGCCAGGCTACCAGAGAGGTACGCGACGCTGAGAGAGCTAAGTTCTGGGAGACCATTCAGGTCGGTCAGAAGTTCGAGGGCGAGGTTCGTTCCATCGAGGACTACGGCGTATTTGTTGACATCGGTCCGGTTGACGGTCTGGTAAGAACCAGCGAGCTGACCTGGAACAGAGTTGGCCACCCCAAGGACATCGTTAAGGAAGGCGACAAGATCACCGTTATCGTCAAGTCCTTCGATCCGGAGAAGAAGAGAGTATCCCTCTCCGCAAAGGATCCCGACGAGAACCCCTGGACCAAGTTCGTTGAGGAGTATCAGATCGGCGACGTTATCAAGGCTACCATCGTAAGCATCACCGAGTTCGGTGCATTCGCACAGATCATTCCTGGTGTTGACGGCCTTATCCACATCTCCCAGATCTCCACTGAGAGAGTTACCAACATCAACAACGTTCTGACCGTTGGTCAGGAAGTTGAGGCTAAGATCATCGACATCGACACCGAGAAGAACAGAGTTTCCCTGTCCATCAAGGCGCTCATGGAAGACAACGCAGACCTCGACGCTGAGTAATTCCTGCGCACTCATCAAACAATCAACAGCTTGACCTAAATTAATGCCCCCCTGCTTCGGCAGGGGGGTTCGTCGTTATGCGCCGTAAAAGAAACGGGCGGATATAGAATCCGCCCCTACATTAATTATAATCCACCCGATAATCGTGCGGGTGCCCCTACAATTATCCAAGACTTAATCGCAGTAACCGAACGCCATTACGAAATACGCCTGTGCCTCGCCCGGCTCCATACGTATCTCAACGGTATGCTCTGCGGAATCTGCCGCGTCTATCAGGTATGCAGTCACCGGATTATCCCAGCCGTCGGACATGTTGGAATCCACGGACTTCACCTTTTCACCGTCAACATAGATATCCGCCGCGCCGTACTTATCGCTGTTCTGCGCTCTGAATACCATCTCCAGCACGCTGCATGTCAGTGTGAACTTCATCGAGCCGCCGCTCGTGCCCTTGTACATCCAGCCGTTATGGAAGCTGCTGTGTGTATCGAACTCCTTGAATCCGTCAAGCTCCACGCCAGTCATATTCGCGCTGTCCATGTAGTGCATGTTCATGTACTTCGCGCTGAATACAGGATCGGGGAGATTCTTGTCAACGTCGCCGGTATTCTCATCAACTGCCGCAAGCACCTTCTGATAATAATTATCCACGAAATCGGTTATGCACTTATGACCGTAAGCGTTCGGGTGCGACTGGTCGTTGGAATAATCCTGCCATGTCATGCGTCCGGCTTCGATCTCCTCGTATACGCTGTCGTGTACGCTTATCATCGGCAGGCCGTAATTTGCGCCGATCTGCGACATATGCTCCTGGCAGGTGTAGCCGCTGTCCAGCACGGTGAACAGCAATACTACAGCGATATCCTTATCCTGTGTGAGCAGCGTGCGCACAAGGCTCTCATAGGCATTCTTGTAATCGCCCTCCTGACCGTCGTTTACTGCGAACTCAACGAAAACGATATCCGGGTCGGCGGAAAGCACATCGCGCTCCAGCCTGAGATTTCCGAGCAGCGACGGAGTTCCGCTGATACCTGCGTTTACTCCGGTGACGGTTATATCCGGGAAATAGCCCTGGAGCAGGTCGGTGCAGGTCTTTGCGTAGAACTCTGTGGTTCCGGCGTTATAACCCTCGGTTATGGAGCCTCCGATGTACGCCGCGGTGATGTCCTCGCCGTTCTGGGCGCGCTTGAATACATTCGCCATTCTGGTCATGTTTCCGGTGGAGAGCAGGGAGCGGTCTACCATCTTCTCGTAATCGGTGCGGGTGTCCTCAGCGGATTCCACGGTAGCTGCCGGCTCTGCGGCGTCCGCGGTGCTTACGGAAGCGTCGGTAGTGGCGTTATTCTCCGCGGTAGCTGCGGAAGCTCCGGATTCCGTACCCGATGTGCTTGCGGTGCTCTCCGCACCGGAGGACTCGTTGTTTCCGCTGCACGCGGTGAGTGAAAGCAGCATTCCGGCTGCGAGCATAATTGACAGGAACTTTTTCATTCTGTATCTCCTTACATGTCTTTTCGGCTTAAAGCCATTATTTTAATTATACCGCAAACCCGCGCGGTTGTCAAGAGTAATCGGTTACATCATTGCTGTTCATATCTTGACAAAACAAGAACGATATGCTATAATGGAGGATATGTTCGGAGGTGATCGAATGGAATATCTGCCCTGGATAGGGCTTGGAGTGATAGCGTTTCTGGTGCTGGTCTGGATACTTCTGCGCCTGCACGAGAAGCTCCCCTACGAGATGAACGAAACCATACTGACTGAGCGTGAACGCGCGTTCTACCGCATTCTGAAGCCGATAGCGGACAAGCTGGAGTTACAGATCTGCCCGAAGGTACGCGTAGCGGATATCGTGTCGATAAAAAAAGGGACGCGGGACTGGCAGAAGTGGTTCAATAAGATACGCTCGAAGCACGTGGATTTTCTGCTGTGCGATTACGATATGAACATAGTTCTTCTGATAGAGCTGGACGACCGGAGCCACGAAACTGAACGCGCTAAAAAGAACGACGCGCTTAAAAACGCGATATTCGGTAACAAGCTGCTGCGTATACGCTCCCTAAAGGAGGATATCGAGGGCGAGATAACCGCGGCGCTGAAGAGTCTGCGTTACTGAGCAAAAGTCGATTCGCATAAGCCGAAACTGTCACAATGTGACGTTTCCGACGAAACAGACCCGTCACGATATGGTTGCTTTAAGTCCACGGATTTGCCTCTGCGTGCACCGCGTAACGTCACTTTGTGTAAAGTGAAGTCGTCACTTCGCGGACGTTTTTCATTAATAAGATATGGGGCGGTCGTTCCGCCCTTCTTTTTTTGCCCGTCGCCCGATATTTGCAGTAAATTGCAGTCCAATGAGATGTACCATGAGTAAAAACAAACGGAGGTACATCATGGAAATCTTAAAGTTACTCAATCCGGACAACACGGTAAGCTTCAACAGACATCTCGCGCACGCCATCGGGCTGAACGAAACCATTATATACAGCGCGCTCATCTCAAAGCAGGTATGGTACGAGCGTAACTCAATGCTCACGCCGGACGGCTGGTTCTACTCCACTGTCGAGGATCTGCACGAGAGCACCTGCCTTTCCGGGTATCAGCAGAACCGCTGCATTTCCCGCCTGATAAAGCTGGGACTTATACTCTGCCGGAAACGCGGTATCCCCGCGCGCAGATATTTCTGCGTCCCGGACGAGCCGGAGCTTCTCAGAACGTTCCTCCCCGAATCAGCAGCAGACGCTGAAACGCCGGAAGCGCGCTCTGATAACTCAGCGGCATGCAGCGCAGAAGCTTCACAGCAAGAAGTCAAGAAACTTGAGAACAAGGAGTGCAGTTTATCCGCGGCAAGTCACGAAGATCCTTCACACAAAACCAAAGCGAGTCAAACCACAATAAAGGAAACAAAAGAAAACAATTTTAAGTCACAACCTCAGTCAGAGCAGCTCCTCTCTGCAAAAGAGCGATTAGGCGCCGACCGGCTGACGGAAAAATACGGAGAGATTTTTTCAGACCTGGTGTGCCGTACAGTCGCGGACGGTATCAGCGGGAAATTCAGACTGCACAGAAACGGGAATATCATCTCCCTGCCGGAAGTGATCTCAGCGTATAAGCAGATAAATCACGAGCACGTATGCCATGTAGCTGATTACATAGCGGAAAACAACGGCGCTATCCGGAGTATCCCGGCGTATCTGCGCACAGCGCTGTACACGACTGTCGAGGAGGAGTGGTCCGGGAAGCGCGTATACAATGATTATTCCAGCGACTGGCAGGATCTGCGCAGCGGCATGTTCCGGCAGTGGGTACCGCTGAAGCGCCGTGACTCCAGTATCGACCTTGACGACGTAATGGACGAACTGCGTGAACAGTATACGTCATAAATCGACAAAATGTGCGAATTTTATGCAGTTTTGACAGCTGGTTTTCATTGACAATCGAATAATAATGTGCTATAATCATAACAAGAAACTAAAGCAATGCAGTGTGAAAATAATGTTGTTTTATACAGGACTGACAGGAGTGATAAATTTGAACGAAGCAGTTGCCGCAGATACCCCGCTGTTAGACCCAGAAACCAACGAACCACTTGTGTGCCCCTGCTGTATGAAGATACTGTCCAAGTGGGACGCGGTGATAGACTGCCCCGGCTGCCACGCGAAGCTCCATGAGGAGTGCTATGTGGTAAACAACGGCTGCACGACCTCCGGCTGCCGCTATCACGAGATAGTCCCGGAGCTGCGCAACCCGGAGCTGCACTGCCCCACCTGCGATACGATAATCCCGAACGATAAGCCGTTCTGCCCGAAGTGCGGCGCACCGCGTCTTGAAGCCCTCCTCCAGGCGTGCTACAGGTTCAACAGCAAGTTCGGCAGCAAGGACTGATTTTTTCCCCGCTGTTTATAACACAGATATCCCGCTGTATATTACAGCGGGATTTTGAGATATAATATCAATCAACAGCAGCGTATTTTATTTCAATTGGTCCTATCCAAAAATCATTTTGCTGCGGAGCGGATTCGGTAAGTTCGATGTAGAAATCTACCTCTCCATCAGACGGAACGCAGGGCGAGCCATCGGCAAGGCAGGAATAGAACAAGGTATGCCGGACGATATCCGAACCATACAAGCACTTGGCGATAACGTACCCGTCCCCGGTCTGGCTGGGATAACAGGTGATTTTTACGGTCGTATCGTCCAGGTACTCCCAGGTGTATTCCGCTCCTATAGTTTCTGTCGCGTAGTCGTTTCCGTCAAAATATATCAGCGAAAGGCTGTTAAGGTCGCTGATAAAGCTGCAGTATCCATTGCAGACGCTGGACAGGATATAATAACACTTGTATTTGGACGCCGGAAAATCATATGCACGGTATTGTTCATCATCGGAAATATATACGCGGTCAAAGTACTGATGAGGATAATCACCCGCGCTCACGGATACTATATCGTCACGCATTACCTGTCCCTCGATAATGTAGTCGTCCGTTCCGTCCGAATTAATGTCATACTTATCCACGCCGATCCACTGTAATCTCTCATTTTCAGCGATAAGATCATTGGTAGTTGCGTAGTGCATCAGCTCGTCAACAATATCCTCTGGCAAATCTTCACGCCCGTCGTTCTGATAATAACTGAATTCTACTTTTCGCACAATGCTGTCAACTGCAAAGCTTATTTCAGAAGCTTCAGACGGCGGAGCATACACGTAATCGGCGTACTTTAATTCCGGCTGTTCATTCGGATCATAAATGCACTCTTCCGAAAATACTTCGTTACCGGAACAGTCCGTGCTTGGAGTAAACGCCATATCAGTCTGACGATTTGTAGAGCTCGGTTCGGTGTTCTTTTCAACGCCAGGCTCAGAATAAGTTGAATCATTGCAGCCCGATAACAGCATTACCGACAGCAACGCTGTAAGCGCCGGACATATATTCCTTCTCATAAATCAACCTCACCAATAATCATATTAAATCCCCTGCTATTAGTTTAATATATTTACTGCCCTTTGTCAACAGCTGATTACTCAAACTGTTGGATAGACGGCTGAAATCAGCAAAAATAAAAAACCTCCCTGCCGAAACAGGGAGGTATGTTGACCATAAATTGACCAAAAGTACATCGTATTCCCGCAAACGGCCCGGTTGAGCCATCTTGGGTGACTGATTATCTCTTGGAGAACTGAGGAGCGCGACGTGCAGCCTTGAGACCGTACTTCTTTCTTTCCTTCATTCTCGGATCACGAGTGAGGAAGCCAGCCTTCTTGAGGACAGGACGGAGCTCATCGGAGTACTGGAGGAGCGCTCTGGAGAGGCCATGACGGATAGCGCCAGCCTGACCGGTAACGCCGCCGCCTGCAACGGTAGCAACGATATCGAACTTCTCGATGGTGTCTGTGAGGGTCAGGGGCTGACGAACGATCAGCTTCAGGGTCTCCAGACCGAAATAATCATCAATGGAACGGCCGTTTACAGTGATCGTGCCGCTTCCGGGATATACTCTAACTCTTGCGACAGAGTGCTTTCTTCTGCCGGTGCCATAGTAATAAGGCTTAGAATCGTACATTGTTCAGGCCCTCCTTATATTTTGTATTCAACGGGCTTCTGAGCCGCATTGTTGTGCTCTGCACCTGCGTAGCAGCGCAGTCTTGTGAGAGCCTTTCTGCCGAGAGTGGTGTTGGGCAGCATGCCGTTAACAGCGATGGTCATTGCCTTCTCGGGGTTCTCCTTCATCAGCTTGTCGTAGCTTACTTCCTTGAGATGGCCGATCCAGCCGGTGTGCCATCTGTAAACCTTCTTCTCCAGCTTCTTGCCGGTGAGGACTGCCTTTGCGCAGTTGATGATGATCACATGATCGCCGCAGTCGCAGTGGGGAGCGAATGTCGGCTTGTGCTTGCCTCTCAGGATATGAGCGGCTGCTGCAGCTACACGGCCGAGGGGCTTGTCAGCTGCGTCGAGAATATA
>CAKSHT010000013.1 GCA_934457235.1 uncultured Oscillospiraceae bacterium | reverse complement strand
TGACGGCGTTGGAGAAGTCGGCAACGCAAAGTGCGGCGATATTATGAAGATATTCCTTAAGATCAGCAAGGAAGGAGTTATCGACGATGTCAAGTTCAGCACGTTCGGCTGCGGCTCTGCGATCGCAAGCAGCTCCATGGCTACTGAGATGATCAAGGGCAAGCCGGTTTCACAGGCTCTGGAGCTTACAAACAAGGCTGTCGTTGAGGCGCTGGACGGACTTCCCGCTCATAAGATACACTGTTCTGTACTCGCTGAGGAGGCTGTAAAGGCAGCTGTCAAGGATTACTACGACAAGAACGGCATCGCTTACGACCCTGAGCTTTTCAAGGATAAGCACGACTGCGAGCACTGCGGCGAATAAAAATCACCGGGCGGAGAGATCCGCCCGTTTTCGTTTTACCGGAAAATAACAAACGGTTGGAGCGATCATGGGAAGTCCACTCCCCTTTCAAAACTGGCGCGAACACGATTTTTTCTCATCATGTACAACTTGTGCGCAAAAACTGTATTATGCCACTGCTGTATTTGACAATCCTGCTGGATTGTTGTATAATTGTACAGAAAGAAGGTATAATATGGAGCTTTTTATAACTATCATCGTTACGTTCTTCGCGGGAATGGGCGCAGGGCTTGGCACCGGTTTTGCCGGTATGAGCGCGGCTGCCGTAATTACCCCGATGCTCACGACGTTCCTCGGAATAGACCCGTACATTGCCGTCGGTATCGCACTGGCTTCTGACGTACTCGCGAGCGCTGTTTCCGCTTTTACTTACGGGCGCAACAAGAACCTCGATATAAAGAACGGGCTTGTAATGATGGTGAGCGTTCTTACATTCACCGTCGTGGGAAGCTGGGTGTCAAGCCTCGTCCCTTCCGCGACTATGGGCGGTTTTTCCGTGTTCATGACGTTCCTGCTGGGTATCAAATTTATCGTGAAGCCTGTCATGACTACCAAGGAGGACATGCAGGAGATTTCACCTAAGAAACGCCTTATACAGTCCATCGTTGCCGGTATCTTCATCGGTTTCATCTGCGGATTTATCGGCGCTGGCGGGGGCATGATGATGCTGCTTATCCTCACTACCCTGCTGGGCTATGAGCTTAAAACCGCGGTCGGCACAAGCGTATTCATCATGACATTCACCGCGCTGACCGGCTCGATCTCCCACTTCGCGATGGGCGGCACTCCGGATATTCTCGTCATGGTACTGTGCGTCGTGTTTACGCTTATCTGGGCAAGGATCGCGGCGGTATTCGCAAACAAGGCTTCACCCAAGACGCTCAACCGCGCTACCGGTATCGTACTTGTGGTGCTCGGCGTTGTGGTCATGGGATTCAATCTTATTACGAAACTTACGGCGTAATCTAAAAAAGGTCTGCAAACGCAGACCTTTTTTATTTCATCGTAAGCTCCGCCATCGCCGCGTAATGAATTACGTCAAATTCCGGCGGGCAGGATTCCAGCAATTTCAGATGCTCCTGCTCCCAGCGCTGTATCTCCTCCGGAGTGAGCGACGCTCCGACGCCGCGGCAGGATCTCATTCTGCCATTCCAGCTTTCACGGGTAAAGCGTACGTTCAGCCGGAACTCCTCATGCCAGGTGCGCTCAAACGCACTGTCGTAGCAATCTGGAATGAAAATCGGGTGTAACGTTTCCCCCGCGCCGCTCCAGGCAGGGCTGTATTTCAACACCAGCTTCTCGCTCTCTCCTGCGATCGGGTCCTCAAACGGAAGCCACGCCATATAGAGAACAAGTATCTTCCCGCCGGGTTTCAGTATCCTCCGTAAAACCGGAATCAGCTGCTCATGCTTGAAGTACCAGAAGCACTGGCATGCCGTAATCACGTCAAAGCTGTTATCCGGAAAATCAATATTCTCGGCGGGAGTTACACGATATTCTATGTTCATTCCCTCGGATAGACTCTTCGCCTGCGCTATCTGGTTCTCTGAGATGTCAGTGCCGACCCAGTCAGCGCCGTAACCATACATGTTCCGCGGAAGCACTCCGGTTCCGGTGCCGAGGTCAAGTACTCGCTGTCCGCGCACGCAAAGTCCGCGGTCGGCTATCTTCTGGTAGAACTCATGCGGATAGATGTCGCGGAATTTCGCGTAATCGGAGGAGGTTCTCCCCCAGTCAAACGCCTTCCCGCCGTCTATCCTGCTGTCTATGATATCCATTTTAACCTCCTACCGGCGGGTGAGCGCTGATGTACTCCTCCACCATGTTCGCGGAATATCTGCATAACTCAGGGCAGGGGCGCTTCTTGTAATACTCTGACGTCCGTGCGTCCGGAACCGGGGAATTCTCCGGCTTTGAAAGTCCCAGAAGCTCCTTGCAGATAAGGCTTCCGTTATCCAGGCGGAACTGCTCCGCCAGCTCCTGTATGCGTGCGTAAAGCTCCGTCTTTGCCTGTACGTTCTTTGGGTCGGAATAACCATACAGCATATTTATGACCATGACCGCGCCGGAGAAAGTTCCGCACACCTCCCGCAGCCTGCCTATCCCGCCGCCGAACCCAGAGCCGAAGCGCACAGCGGCGTCGAAGTCCATTCCGATAACGTCGGCGAACGCTCCGACCACCGCCTGCGTGCAGTTATAGCCGCTCAGAAACAGCTCGTACGCCCTGTCGCCGCGGCTCATTTGCAGAATTCCTCAACAGCGTCCGCGATAGGCTCAGCCTCCGGGCACTCAAAGCCCTCAATGGAGCCGTTATCCACGCGCACTGCAAGCTCCGGATTTATCGGGAGCTTCGCCAGTACCTTAAGTCCGAATTTCTGCGCTGTTTCGTCGATGTGGCTGCAGCCGAACACGCTGATGTGCTTTCCGCAGTCCGGACATACGGCGTAGCTCATGTTCTCGACAAGTCCGATTATGGGGACGTTCATCATCTCCGCCATCTTCACTGCCTTGCCGACGATCATTGAAACCAGCTCCTGCGGTGAAGTCACGACGATTATTCCGTCCAGCGGGATCGACTGGAACACCGTCAGCGGAACGTCGCCGGTTCCCGGAGGCATGTCAACGAACATGTAATCCACGTCGCCCCAGGCAACGTCAGTCCAGAACTGCTTTGCAGTGCCGGCGATTATCGGACCGCGCCAGATCACCGGGTCGGTTTCGTCCGGCAGGAGCAGATTGACTGACATTACTTTCAGTCCGGTTTCAGTAGTTACGGGGAATATCGCGGTTTCGCTTCCCTGCGCCTTTTCGTGAAGCCCGAACGCCTGCGGTATTGACGGACCGGTTATATCTGCGTCAAGCACTGCGGAGCGGTTGCCCCGGCGGTTCATCAGCACGGCGGACATTGAAGTCACCATCGACTTTCCAACGCCGCCCTTGCCGCTGACAACGCCTATGACCTTACGGATATGGCTGTCCTTGTGCGGCTGTGCTATCATACTCTCCTGCTTACGCTCGGAGCAGCTTGCGGAACAGCTTCCGCAATCGTGTGTACATTCGCTCATATTATCACCTTTTTCGTGTTATTAAACCGGAAAGTTCACTGCGTACATAGTCATCAGACGTACGGAGCATACAAGTCTGTCAGAGAGGGTCACATAATCCTTTTCAAGCCCCTGCTCCTTTGCCTTTTCAGCCGGCTCAAAGTTCCAGCTTCCCTCTGCACCGAATACGTCGGCAACATCTGCTGCCAGGTAATATTTCAGCATATCCTCAGGGACTGACGGGAGCACCGCGCCTGCCTTGAGCTTCGGGGTCTCGCCGGTGAGAATGCCCTCCGCCTTACGGAATGCCGCAGCGAATTTCTCCTCCCCAAGCTTGTCAGCAAGCGCCGCGATATCCTTTAAGGTCGCTTCCATGAGGGAAGCCTCGTTGCGGAATTCGGGGTCGGTTGCGGGAGCGTTTTCGGCGATGAACTCGTTATACTCCGTCCTCCACTTGCCGTCCTGGTCGTTTACAGACCATGTTGCTACAAATCTTGTGACTACATCGTCGCTGTAGCGTACGAATATCGTCACGGAAGAATGGTTGCTCAGCGCAACTGCACGGCGGTTTATCTTGAGGCTCTCCACCATGAACACGCTCTTTACTCCCTCGTTTCTGAGGTGAGCGAACCAGTCTGCCGGGTCGTTTGCATGGAACTGCGGCGCTCCGGTCTTTTTTCTGTCGCAGAAATTGAATGTTATCCCGCCCTCGTAGCTCAGCGGCTTGAAATCCAGCTCCCCGCCGTCTTTGAGTGCCTTTCTTGCCGCCGAAACAATACGGCTGATCTGTGAAATTTCTCCGTTCATATTATGCTCCTTATTCAGTTATTTTATTTGCAAAGCTCTCACCGTCAAGCTCCCCCGGAACGCCCAGGAGGTCAAGAACGGTCGCTCCGATATCACCGAAGCAGGCTCTTGTACCTAAGTTCTGTGGGATTATACCCGCGCCGTACATCAGCACCGGGATATGCTCCCTTGTGTGATCCGTGCCGCTGTAGCATGGATCGCAGCCGTGATCTGCCGTGATCATCAGCACGTCGTCCGGCAGCATGCGCTCCATGAATCCGCCGAGCCAGATATCGAACTCAGTCAGTGCGTTCGCATAGCCATGCGGGTCGCGGCGGTGTCCGTACTGCATATCGAAATCCACCAGGTTAGTGAAGCACAGCCCGTGGAACGGTATGCTCTGAAAACTTGCCGTGTGGCTCATATCACAGATGTTACCTATGTCGCGGACGGACTTTGTAAGTCCCTTGCCTGCGAAAATATCGTATATCTTGCCAACGCCGATGACGTCCAGTCCCTGGTCGGAGAGATAGTCAAGCATGGTCTTTCGCGGCGGGACCAGCGAGAAATCGTGACGGCGCGGCGTTCTGGTGAACGGATACTCGCCCTCAAACGGGCGCGCGATAACGCGTCCGACCGCGTAATCCCCGGTGAGTATCTCCCGCGCCATGCGGCAATACTCATAAAGCTGCTCCGGCGGGACTATAGACTCATGCGCCGCTATCTGGAACACGCTGTCCGCCGAAGTATACACGATGAGATCTCCGGTGCGGAGGTGCTCCTCGCCGTAGTCCGCAATTACCCTGGTTCCGCTGTAGGGCTTGTTGCACAGCACTCCCCTTCCGGTCGCGGCGGAGAATTTGTCGATTACCTCCTGCGGGAAGCCGTTCGGGAACGTCGGGAAAGGCTTCTCTGACACAAGTCCGGATATCTCCCAGTGACCGGTAGTAGTGTCCTTTCCGCGGGAGCGCTCTGCGATTTTCAGGTACGCGCCCTCCGGGGAAGCGCATTTCTCGCCAACGGTCACGCCGTCGATGTTGAAAAGCCCCAGGCGCTGCATGTTCGGAGTTTTCATCAGTCCCGTTTCGTAACAGGATTTTATCGTATTCGCGCCCTCGTCACCGAAATCTGCGGCGTCAGGCATGTAACCAACGCCGAAGCTGTCAAGAACTATAAGAAATACTCGCTTGGTCATACGATCACCTCATTCGCCAGTCAGCAGCTTAACGGCGGAGCTTGTACCGATACGGCCGCAGCCTGCATCCAGGTACATCTCCAGATCCTTCCGGGTCTTCACGCCGCCGGCTGCTTTTATCTTTACGTTACTGCCGATATTTTCGCGGAACAGCTGTATGTCCTCGATTTTTGCGCCCGCCGTTCCGAAGCCCGTGGAGGTCTTGATGTAATCCGCGCCGGCGTTCGTAACGCAGCCGCAGAGCTTCACCTTTTCCTCCTCCGTGAGATAGCATGTTTCGATTATAACCTTGAGCACGCGGCTTCCGCAGGTGCGTTTAAGCTCGGCTATCTCAGCCTGTACCTCGTCGTACCTGCCGACCTTTACCCAGCCCAGGTTTATCACCATGTCTATCTCGTTTGCGCCGTTGTTTATCGCGTCCTGCGCTTCAAAGCACTTGACCGCCGTTGTATTGTATCCCAGCGGAAACCCTATCACCGTGCAGATGTTAAGCCCCGGAAATTTCCCGCGGACATGCTTCACATATGACGGCGGGATACACACGCTCGCCGTGTGCAGGCGATGCGCCTCATCACAGAGCGCGTCTATCTCCGCGGCTGTGGACACCGGTCGGAGAAGCGTATGGTCTATATGCTTCAGAATTTCACTGTTTGTCATCACATCACCTCAAAAATCCTGCTCGCTGCTGGTGAGCGGGAGGTCTATGCCCATTCCCTCGGATACCTCTATCTCGCTTTCCGGCGAAACTATCACCGTCTTTCCCCAGCTGAAACGGATATTCAGCGCGGCGCTTCCGCTGTTGCGGATAATTCCGAGGTGCGCGCCGTCCGGCAGGGAGCCTTGCGAATGGCGGATAAACTCTATGTTGCCACCGTTATAGGGGTAGTAATCCACCAGGTAATTCAGAATGACCACAAGCTTTCCGCCGTCCGTGTCGAAATCCGATATGTACGGCAGGAACTCCACAGTCCCGGCGGAGCTTTTGTACAGCCCGCGCCGGAAATAGAACTCGCAGTCGTCCGAGAACTCCAGGAACAACGAATTATCCCGGAGCCTGCCGCAAAGCTCGCCGCGTTCAAGCAGAAGCTGTTTTTCAAGCCCGGCGTATCCGGCGCGTACTTCGTCAAGGCAGCCGGTCAGACCGCAATTCTCTGCGAATCTCTCGAATACGCGCAGCGAACGCAGCGGGTTATAATATTCGCAGCCTATGTCCTCCACAAGCACATGGTACTCGGAATTCAGCGTGGACAGTATTATCTCGCCGTTGGAGTACTCCGCGCTTTCTATCAGCGAGGTATGTATCTCCGCGCCGTCCGGGCAGTGCGGACTTGTATGCCCGTACACCACGCCGTGCGCGACATAGCCTATCCCATTGTACGAGAGATACCAGTTCTCCAAAGTTATCATAGTTACTCCTCAGGCGGCGCTCAGAAGAATCTGAACGAGCGGAGCGAAAGCATTCCGCTTACCATGCATTTCAGCGAGGTCAGTCCGTCGATCGGCTCAGCGGGCGCCGTCACGGTAACGAACTCCGTAAGGCTGGCGGTGGACGGAATCTCGATCTCAGCCGCCGTGCGGTTATCCGATGTTACGAACGTCAGCTTTACCACGCCGCCGGGATTTGAAGCAGTGACCTCGATGTTATGGTAGCTCTTCAGCCGGCAAAACTCAAATATGACGCTGCTCTGCCAGTCGTTTATCAGGACGTACTCGCGGAGCTGCCTGTCCGCGCTGAACTCAGCGCCTGTCATATCCACCGCCGCTGTCGCCGGAACTTCACGTGACACGTCAAGTCCGTCGTAATCCGAGGCGTTTATCTGTATATCTGCGGTGCGGCGGATATCCGCAGAGGAAGCGCCTGCCATAAGCGTATAGCAGCCGCTCAGCAGGTCGAAGCTGTCCTTGTTCATGTTCCAGAACGAGAGGTCGTCCGCGTTGAAACTGAGTTCCACCGTAACGCTTTCGCCATGGGGAATGAACACCCTGCTGAACGCCATAAGCTGCTTCTTCGGCTTTGTCAGCGGTATAGAACCGGGAGCCGCCGCGTATAGCTGTACTACTTCGTCGCCGTCCATTCCGCCGACGTTCTCGACTTCGAATGAAACATTGACCGTTTCACCGCTCGCGTAGGACAGCTTATCGGTCCTTATCGCCTTGTACCGGAACGCCGTGTAACTCATACCGTAGCCAAACAGGAACATCGGCTCTCCGTCGAAATACATGTATGTAGAGCGGGTGCGGAACAGGTTGTAATCTTCAATATCGCACAGATCATCGGCGGATTTGTACCAGGTCATCGGGCAGCGGCCGGCAGGCGAGATATCGCCGAACAGCGTTTCAGATACCGCAGTACCCATCGCGGGCCCCGCATGGCATATGTGCATTACTGTAGCCAGGTGGCGTTTCTCCAGCTCATAGGGATAGCCGGAAACCATGTACAATACTGCGTCCGGGTTCATGCCGAGCACCGCGTCGAGATTCCTGGACTGCTTTTCCGGGAGTTTAAGGTCTCTGCGGTCGATGGTCTCCCTGGCGTTTATCATAGGATTGTTCCCGCAGAACACCACTGCCTGGTGCGCTTCGGTGGCAAGCCGCTTGACGCGCTCCGTTCCGTCAGAGAATACTTCGACGCTCAGCGTGGAATTCTTCGGCGCACGCAATGCTGAGGTTACTGTAAGCTCTTCGTTATCGTTGATGTACAGGAAACGCTTCTGCCAGTTCCTTAGTCTGCACGTATTTCCGTCACGTTCCAGGAAGAAAAGCTCCTTTACAAACCAGCCGAACGGCTGAACGGCAGTGCACTTCATAACTCCGCTGTCAGACAGGAAACGGTTATTCAGCTTGGAACGCAGCGACACTGCGCCGTTTCCCCACTCGAAAAGTTCGAACAGGCAGGATTCGTTTATCAGCGGAGTGTCGCATTTCACCGTGCCGTCATCGCTGACCGAGAAATAGAATCCCTTGTCGTTGCGCAGCGCTATCACGTCGTTTCCGGCGTCGTAGATTATATTCTCGCGGCCTACCTCGGCAGTCAGTACGTCAAGGATCGTGCTGTTCTTCTGGGAAAGCCCGGTGTACCAGTCGCGGAAGTTCATGTCCGCATGGTATCCGATCACGGCAAGCTTCTTCTCCTTGGACAGAGGAAGAACTCCGCGGCTGTTGCGCAGGAGTATCACGGATTTCTCGGCGGCTTCAAGCGCGGCGTTATAATGCTCGTCGCTGCACAGGAGCTTTTCCGGATAGCTGTCGTACGGAGTTTTCCTGTCGAACTCGCCGAGCATGAAACGCGCTTTCAGCACGCCGTATATCGCACGGTCTATTCTTTCCTCGGTGATAAGTCCCTTTTCCAGCGCTTCGCGGGCGGCTGTGCGGACTATCACCTCGTCGTCGGTCATGATATCCGCACCGTTATTGTTGTATATCTTGGCGAGCGCCTCGGTGTGGTTCTCGTCGCTGTGGTGGTACTGCACGTTCTGAATGAAGTCAGCGCCGTCGGTCACAGCAAACAGAAGCCCCCACTGCTCACGGCAGTATTTCTGAAGCTCCAGTGATACGATCTGCTCGACGCCGTTCACCTCGTTATAGCTCGTCATAAGGCTGGCGGCTCTGCCGTCACGGACAGGCTTTTCAAATGCGCGCAGGTAGTATTCATGCTTCAGGCGCTCCGGGATTCCGGCGCTGCAATTCACGCGGGTATCCTCGTTGTTGTTGGCGTAGAAGTGCTTCAGCGTCGGGATCACACGGCGGTATTTCTCGTCCGTGCCCGCCATACCCAGAGTGTACGCAGCCGCCATGTTTCCGGTCAGACAGGGATCCTCTCCGTAGCCCTCCTCGGTCCTTCCCCAGCGCGGGTCGCGCTCAAGATCTACCGTAGGTCCCCATACGCACAGGGAAGCACGTCCCTTTCCGCGGTAGATACGCGTTTCAATTCCGGTGACTTCGCCCATCTTCTGCATTACGCCAGTGTCGAATGTCGCCGCAAGTCCGAACGGCTCCGGGAATACTGTCGTGGGGGCTTCGCCGTTCTTGTCGTCACGGCACACAAGTCCTCTTGCGACCTCGGCTCCTATCCAGAATTCCTTTATGCCAAGCCGCGGGATCTCGTTCATGTGGGTGGTGAGCAGGCTCAGCTTTTCGTCAAGCGTGAGTTCTTCAATCAGCAACCGGGTGCGCTCGTCAAAATCAAGTGAACTGTCAAGAAATTTATGCTCCGCCATGCTTTCCCTCCTGTAATTTACTTATTTTCCTGCTTCTGGCGCTTTTTCTTGGATATCTCAGAGTAGATGAAAATATCTCTTGAGCGCGTAATGTTGAAGCTGTTTTTTCTTATGTAATCATTCGCCGTGTGCTTCGGTCTTGAAGTTTTCATAAAGGATTTCATGACCAGGCACACGATCAGCGCTATAACAAGTCCTATCGCCAGCGATATCAGAATTGCCTTGGGTACGCTCTTTTCCTCGCCCTGGGCTTCATCGGTCAGCGCTGTGTATTCTTCCGTGAAGTAAACGTTATCCTCAAGGTACAGCCTTTCCACCGAAGTGTTTACTGTTATCTCCGCATTAGAGGATTCCGGCGCTGTTTCCTCTATGTAAGTGATCACAGGCTGCTCCGGCTGAAGCACCCAGTTCTCAGCGGACACGGAAGCAGTGAGTGAAAGCGCTGCGATCGTTGCCGCCGCAAATGCTGCAAACTTCTTCATGTTCCCGCCTCCTTACATAAACAGCTGGAGCAGCGTGCCTATAACGGTCACGACTCCGGTTATCGCCGCGAATATACCCCAGAACTTACGCCAGCTTACGGGAAGCTCTCCGACGAACTTTCCGGTCTGGGCATTCATCGCGAATTTGTATATCTTGCCGCGGTAATTGGTGCTAAGTATCCACACCGGCATCATGGCGTAGCGTATTTCCCCGGTTTCCAGGCTGACGCTGCTGCTCTGCCTGGTCACGGTGTCATATCCGACGACCGTATTCCGCAGAAGCTCCTCAATGCCGTTCTTTACGCGCTCGTTCGCTCGGGGCTGCGCTTCGACGGAATCCACGTTGTACTTATCCGCAAGATATCCGGAGAGATACGCCTCCTGGAACGGCTTTCCCTCGCAGGCCTCAAACGGCTCTATTGCTTCCATGTAATCCGCTTCAAGGCTGGAAGTTCCCTTTACCGGAACGTCATCGAACACCGCTCCGCCCTCGCGGATAACCATGTAATGCTCGGTCTTTGTATAATCAAAATCGTCTGTGGACCAGCGCTTCACCTTTGTGGCGTCAAAGCGCATCTTTCCGGAAGCCGCGCAGTCATAAAGCCAGAACGGGACGTAAAGGCCCTTGATTTCCTCAATACGGTGCTCGGAAACGAACGTCGGCGGAAGCAACGGCTTGCCCTTACAGAACTTCTTGAGTGCCTGCTGCGCGTCCTCCTTGGACTTGGCGAACGGGATTATCAGGTCGGGTTTCAGTACTCCGGAAACGTTGTTGTCGAGGACAACAGGACTGTCGCAATACGGGCAGCTGGTCGCTGCGGCGTCGCTGGTCGCGGAGATCTCTCCGCCGCAGGACTTGCAGACGTATATCTTCAGTCCGCTGACCTCGCCGTTTTCCGCATAGGGAGTCCACTCGTAATTGTCTGCGGGGGACTCGGACTCCTCTTTCTCAAATTCCTCCAGTGTCTGGATATCAAATACGTTGTCGCAGTAGTCGCACTTCATTTTCTGTTCGTCTGCGTTCCATTTCAGCTTGGCGCCGCAGCCGGGGCACTTGAATTCCTTGACGCTCATGTGATCTTCCTTTCCGCAGCGGAGCTGCATTTACTTGCCGGATATGATCTTCTTTCTGAGTATTGTATGCGGCGGCACCACGATATCTGTGGGCACCGTCAGTTTTTCCGTTGCACGGCGGGCGATGGTTATTTCCTCGCCGTCGGAGCTTATCATCGTTGAGGGAGCAAACGGGATAGGCTTCTGGCGCGGCGGTACAAGCTCCAGCTCGTCCTCCAGGGTGAAGTAATTCCGCTGAGTGAGGTGCATTACGCCGTCGGCGCATTCGTCCACTACTCCCACGAAATCGGAATCACGGCGGTAGCCGCTGTCCGCGAAGAACTGTCCGCCGTTCGTTATAGCGGAGGGATCCTGTGTGCCGGAACCGTCCGTGGGCTTTCCATAGAAAAATCCCGTGCTGTAGGGGCGGTGGCTTATCTTGTTCACTTCATCAAGCACCCATGACTCCGGTCTCTCGCCGCGCTTGAAGCTGTCGATGGCGGCGCGATAGGCGTTGACCGTCATCGCGACATAATACGCGGATTTTGCGCGGCCCTCTATCTTGAAGCTGGTCACTCCTGCTTCCATAAGGTCGTCAAGGTGCTCTATCATGCACATATCACGGGCGTTTAGAATGTAGCTTCCGCGCTCGTCCTCAAACACCTTGTAGAACTGATTGGGACGCTTTTCCTCCATGAGATAGTACCCCCAGCGGCAGGGCTGGGCGCATTCGCCGCGGTTTGCGCCGCGCCCTGTCAGATACTCCGAAATAAGGCACCTGCCGGAGAAGCTAACGCACATCGCACCGTGCACGAACGTCTCGATCTCCATATCCTCGGGTATCTTCCGGCGTATCTCGCGGATATCTGAAAGACTCACCTCGCGCGCCAGCACGACGCGCTTCGCACCCATTTTATAAAGCTCGACCGCCGTCTGATAATTCACTACGCCGGTCTGCGTGGAAATGTGCAGCTCCAGCTTCGGAGCGTACTGCTTTATCATTGAGATAACGCCCAGGTCGCAGGCTATCGCAGCGTCAACACCGCACTCCTGCGCCGCCGCGATATACTCCGGGAACTGCTCTATCTCGCTGTTCAGCGGTATCGTATTGCAGGTCAGATGAACCTTGACGCCCCTGGAATGCGCCAGCTTTACGGCGCGCTCCAGTCCCTCCATATCAAAGTTCTTGGCTCCGGCGCGCATTCCGAAGCTCTTTCCCGCAAGGTAAACGGCGTCGCAGCCGTAATCCAGTGCGGATATCAGGCACTCCTCGTCGCCGGCGGGCGCAAGAAGCTCAGTCTGGTAGTTCATTTAGTCGTTTTCCTCCTCACGCAGTGCGGCGTCGATGATGTTCTGCTCGTGCTTTTCTGCGGTATTTGCGTAGTAGAATACCCCGTCGCTGCTGCTCAGGAAGTAATAGTAATCGGTTTCTGCCGGGTAGAGCGCTGCGTTTATCGCCTCAAGTCCCGGACTGCATATCGGTCCTGCGGGAAGTCCGTCGCAGACATAGGTGTCGTATGCGTTGATGATGTCCGCGTAAAGCTCCTCGGAATCCGCCGGGATATTGGGTCTGATGCAGTCGCGGATATAATACTCCGTCGTATCCGACTGGAGGTGCGGGAACTCGTAGTGATTTGCAAGTCTGTTGTGGAATACGGAGGAAATGTTCTCCATATTATCGGCGTTCGTTCCCTCTTTCTGAATGATAGAAGCGAGGGTTATCACCTGGTCGAACGTCATTCCGAGTTCGTCCGCGCGGGAATACATATCCCTGGTGATCTTGCTCTCAAAGTTGGCGTACATCTTTTCGGCAGCCTGCTTTGCATACTCGGTGGTGTCGAAGTTCGGATTATCCTTGAGGTCGTCTATGACATAGAACTCGTAGGTATCCGGGAACAGGTAGCCCTCAAGGGCATAGAAGCGCGTGTCAGTAACGTTTATCTGCTCCTCAAAGTCGTACTTGTCGAGCTTTGTGCGATAGTATTTCTCGAAATCCTCAGCGCGGCAGACGTAATTTTCCTCCAGGAGCTGACCGATCTGCTGGGCGTTAGAGCCTTCGGGAATCATTACGGTCACGGTGCTCGTATAAGTGCGTACGGTCTTGAGCAGCGAAATGATACTGCTGTAGGACATTCCGGAATTCACGGTGTACTCTCCGTCAAGGAATCCCTCAGCCTTGTCCGTGTAATTGATGTAAGCCTTGAACAGCCACGGCATCTCGATTATCCCGTTGTCGTAGAGCGTTTCGGCGATATCGTCCACGTTCATGCTGTCGCTTATCGTTATGTTCGCCTCGTGCTTCTTCTTAGCCATGCCGGTGTAATCCTGGAGCGCGACGATCACCTTCCATGCAAGGAAAATTCCAACGCAGACCGCAGCTACGGACAGAACTACCCCCAGGAAGATATGGCCCATAGTGCGGGTATGGTTATAGTAGTGCTTTTTCTTTTTGCGTTTTCTGCGCTTCCTTACCGGATTCGCCGGGCGGCTCGGCTCCGGCTGAAAATCCGGGTCGGTGATGGAATCCATCATGCGGGTGCTCCCCGCTTCGTCCGCGCTGTTCAGCTCCGCGAAACGATCCCGCGGCTCAATGCCGGAGCGCTCGTCGAATACGTCTGAATCCTGTATGCTGCTCATTTCGCGGGTGGCGTCGAAATCCTCGTTCTCGTCGCCATTCACCGGAAATCCCAGCTGATCAAAATTGTTTTTGTCCATAAATAAACCTCATGTATAGCAGTCAGTCAGTGACTACTGCGTCCGCGCGTCTGTCGTGCGGCTCTGCGGGTACTTCCCCGACAAACCCGGAATAGCAGATTATCACAGAGCGTCCCGGAAATCCCGCCAGGAATCTGTCGTAATACCCGCGTCCATAACCTAGTCTTAGACCGCTCCTGTCACATAGCAGCGCCGGGACGACGCACAGCGAATCCGCGTCGGGAACGGCGGGTGACTTGCGTTCCGCCGGCTCCATTATGTTGAATCTACCCGGCGCAAGCCCGTCCATCGATCGCACCGGATAGAACGTAAGCTCGCTGTCGCCGGAAACCGGAGTTGCCACCGGCTTTCCGTGCCGAAAGCACCATTCCATAAGCATGCGCGTATCCACCTCGACCTCGGTGGAAACATATGTGAACACACCGCTGCACTTTTCGAGCATCGGTATAAGCTGCCGGAATATCCGTTCATCCGCCGTGCGCTTTTCATCGGCGGAAAGCTCCCGGCGGCGCTGTATCAGCGCTTTCCGAAGCGCCTTTTTTTCGTCGGTTATGCTCATCTGTCTGCTACGATGGCATGACGCAGCTCTTCGGACTTTTCAGCGCCGCAGAGCACCTTTACCAGCTCCAGACCAAATTCAATTGCAGCGCCTGCACCGCATGCTGTCGTGAATTTACCGTCGGTCACGCACAGCTTGTTCTGAACCTTCGCGCCCTGAAGGTACTGCTCAAAGCCCGGAAAGCACACGGCGTCCCTGCCGGACAGAAGCCCCAGCTTGCCCAGAATGGACGGCGCCGCACATATAGCGCCTACCGGTATACCATTCTCTGCGCAGTATGCTATCGCGGACTGAACGGTCTTTGAAGCCTCAAGGTGCAGCGTTCCGGGCATTCCGCCGGGGAGCACGATGAGCTTGAGATCGCCGTCAAGCTTTACGTCCGATTCGGTTATATCAGCAGTAACCTTTATTCCGTGGGAGCTGGTGGGAGCCGCCGTGCCTACGCCGACTGTCTTTACTTCCAGCTTTGCGCGTCTGAGCATGTCTATAGGAGCAATTGCCTCAGTTTCTTCAAATCCGTCTGCTAAAAATGCGTATATCATGTCGTACCTCCAAATGTCAGTAAATATTTTTCTTCAAGGAATGCCGGGTGATAGGAGAGCTTCGCCTTACGCAGCCCCTCCGAGCCGGTATCCTCCTCCCGGTTGATGTACCGGAATTCATCGGTCAGCGTTTTTGCGAACTCGCAGTTTATCGCGGTATAGGCCCCCTGGTAATTCAGCAGCGCCTTTTCCGCGTGCACGATGAACGTATCCGAAGCGGAACGCTCGCCGAACGTAAACGCCTGTGGAGCGCCATTCACGAACAGTATCCCTCCGCGGTAGCCAAGCTGCGAAAACTCGTCAAGGCTCAGGCGAACAACATCCGATTCGATTCGCTTGTCTGGGTCCGGCTCCGGGTCAGCCTGAAGCCACTGCTCCAGGATTTCGACGCAGTACGCGATGTTATCGGGGGTTATCCGCTCGAAACGCCAGTCGTTTTCGTAAAACCGATTAAGATGGTTGCGCTTGGAATGGTATTTTCTGCCTTTCAGTTCCGCCAGGTCTGACGATTCGTAGATGTAGTCAAATCCGTCGCGATCCGGCTCTGCGGTCACGTCCGGGTATAGCGCACGCAGCTTCTCGGTGCACTCGCGGTTTGCGGTCATCAGCAGCGGGACGTTAAGTTCCGCGCAGTACATGCGCAGCTCCTCAATAAGCCGCCGAATATCGCCTGCTCCCGCCGGATAAAGAAACCGCGGCGTTTCGGAGTGGTCGTAATTCCGCAGGAGGTAGAAATCCTGCCAGCGGCATATTCCAACGTTGTAAACGTCCTTCCACACATAATTGTTGCCAAAGGTATACAGGCAGCCGCGAAAATCCGAAATTGCAAGCAGCTTTTCAGCCCACTCTCGGTCGGATATCTCCGGCTTTCTGAAATTAAAATCAGCCATTAAATTCTCTCTGCTTCTTCTTTTATTCTGGCGGCTATATCCGCTATCGGAAGCGGTGCACTTCCACCGGAACACGGTATTATCTTCCAGCCGCATTTCTCCGCGGTATAGAGCGCGCTTTCGCGGCACGCCCGCAGAAATGTCACGTTCTTTTCGTGAATATCCTTCTGACTCTCGTCGCCGTTGTATCTGCCGGAAAGCAGCTTCTGGGATACCTCTATCGGCATGTCCAGGAACAGCACCAGATCCGGTTCTGGAAGTCCGAGCTTATTATACTCAAAATCCCAAAGCCATTCAAGGAATCCGTCCCACTGCTCCCGCGGGAGCTTCGTCATCTGGTATATCGCATTGGAAGTCGTGTATCTGCCGGATACAATGTCAGTCCCGGTGTCGCGGTCGCGCTTCCAGTCGGTGACATAGCTTGCATAGCGGTCAGCCGCATAAAATGCGGAAGCCGCAAATGCTCCGTTAATCCCATCGCAGGGGATAGCTCCATGCAGATAATCCGACACCACGCGTCCGGTGCTGCTTTCGTAATTCGGGAAGCTTATCAGTCGCGCCGCATGCTTTTCGCTGAGCGACGAAGTGAGAAGCTCCAGCTGTGTGGACTTTCCGCAGCCGTCAAGTCCTTCCAACACGATTATCTTTCCCTTGTTCATGGTCATAATTCCCCTCGCATAAATATACATTATTATTTTATCACAAAATGTCTTTTTCGTCAATGCTTTTTTGTTCAAAATGCAAAAACCGGGCGATCATCGACCGCCCGGCTGGATATTCACTTTACATTGTAGAGCTTATCATAATTAACAAGCTCGTTGAGCAGCTGGGGAACCTTTTCCGCCATCTGGTCGTCCGGGAACTGGCAGGTACCTACCGCCATGTGCCCGCCGCCGCCGTATTTCAGCATCAGCGAACCGACATTGACATGGCTGGTGCGGTTGAGTATCGAATAACCAACTGCGCAGGAGCAGCCCTTTCCTCCCTTACCGTTTACTATCCAGCAGGATATGTTCTGCTCAGGATACAGGCTGTAGATAAGGAAGCGGTTGCCGGTGTAAATGGTGTCAACGCCGCGCAGGTCGGTGATTATCACATCGCCCTCGACGCGGGTGTACTTATGTACCATTTCCTTGAACTTCTCGGTCTGCTCGTTGTAGAGCTTGATGCGCTCCTGGATATCTGGCATCGCAAGAATTTCATCGGTGGTCATGTATGCGCAGCACTTCAGCAGCTTCTCCATCAGCTGATAGTTACTGATAGTGAAGTTTCTGAATCTGCCAAGACCGGTACGGGGATCCATCAGGAATCCGATAAGTATCCAGCCCTGGGGATTAAGTATCTCTTCGCGGGTAAGGTTTCCGCTGTCCACCTTGTCAACGGCTTCCATGAGGTCATCGAAATTCGGGAAGCGCTCCTTGCCTCCGTAGTACTCATAGATGATACGCGCGCAGCTGGGAGTGATACGGCTCTCGCCCTTGTATCTGCCCTTGTACTTTCTGCGCTCCTCCTCGCTGGAATGATGGTCGAACCACAGACCGCAGCCCTCGACAAACGGAACATTGGCAAGAACGTCGTTCTCAGTCACCGGGATAAGTCCGTCCTGGAGATCCTTCGGGTGGGCAAATGTCCAGGAATCCGGCTCGACAACGCCGGCGCACAGAAGCAGCGCACCGCAGGCAAGTCCATCAAAATCCGAACGTGTTATCAGTCTCATGATGATACCTCTCTATGATAAAATAATTATTTTTCAGTTCAGCAGGACAAAATATCTGCTAATATATATTATAGCAAATAAGTCCGCAAAAATCAACATGATTTTTACAATTCCCGCAATTATTTTATGGAATTTTACTGGTATACGCAGTATCAGCGTCCCGGATAAGCCTTAAAACACGGATATTTCCAGGGAATCGGAACGGATTTATTGCTCCGATGAGCTTCTCCAGCTGTGCAAACAGCGCGCTCTTTTCATCGGCGGAAATTTCGTGGGAGCCGAATTCCATTGCTTCCAGAAGCTCCGAAAGATCCTCAAATCCGGTGCTGAGTTTCCCATCGACGCGGTGCCAGAACATCTTCGGAAGCTCTCCCCTGCCAGGGCGGAGCTTCAGATGCTCCAGAAGCTCCAGTATGAGCGTCAGAATCGCGCGGCTGTTTCCGTCAGCGTCACGGAGCCTTTCCAGAGCTTCCCGCGCGGAGTTATGCAGCTTTCTCAGCCGCATGAGGATAAATGCAATAATCGCTGCGGCTGCAACAACTGCGAGCGCCGCAGGGATATACGGTGCGATGATCTCAAAGAATCCGGGGCCCTGAGGTTCGTCGGGGATTATCGGAACGATATCAGACGTGCCGTTTTCTGCCGTCTGTACGTCGTTTGTGGGCGCGTGGATATCCTCGGTGACGGCAGTATCCGCCGTCTGCTCGGCGTTCTCCGTCGGCTGGACTGTAGCAGCAGATACCGGCTCGTCAGTTGTCGTCACAATGCTGTCGTCTGTCCCGGAAACGGCTTCATTCCTGCGATCGGGATATGCAGCGGAGCTTGTCGGGTCAAATGTGACCCAGCCGTACTGACCGACATACACCTCTACCCATGCATGCAGGTTCTTTTCCCGGAGCATCACGGAATCGCTGCCCTCAGGCGCTTCGACGTAGAATCCCGTGCAGTAACGCGCGGGGATTCCGATCTCACGCAGGATAAGCGTCATTGCACTGGCGTAAAGCGAACAGTGGCCGTGCCTGGTTTCCTCAAGGAACTGCATTACAGGATTGCGGCTGTCGTTCGCTCCGTCCAGCGAGTAGGTGTAATTCGTGCGGAGGTACTCCGATACATAGTTCGCGATATCGTATACGGAATATCCGTCGCCGACGAGCTGTGTAAGCTCCGGCATCTGCCGCGTTATATAAGTTGAAATGTCCTGGCTGAAATTATCCGGGATCCCAAGGTAGGTATCATAAACATAGCGCTCGTAGTCGGACAAAATACCGGACTGATTCATTTCCGGAACCACAGAGCTGTAGATATCGTCCGGAGTGCAGCCGGCGTCGTCAAACAGCCGCTCGATATAGTCCAGCGAGGCGCTGTCGCCGGAGTTACGCTCGTTGCTCGTATAGGACGGTATCAGCGCCGTACACTGAACGGAGTTCACGCGGTTTCCGGCTTCGGCGCTGACTCTCACTGCATAATCGCCGAAAACATTGAAGCTCGGATTATTATAAAACGTATACTCCGCCGTATAGCTCGGCAGAAACACGACATCCGTGTCACACAGGTACTCTATATCCACATCGGACGTGGATATGACGGGAAGTCCGTCCTGCGTCCGGTGTCCGTACGAATCAAAAGCCGTTACCAGCGCGGAAATCACGCGGTTCTCGCAGGGTCTGTAATTCTCCTTCAATCCGGTGGAAGTCCAGCTGTCAGGCTCGCTGCCGACAACCGTCGTCCAGGCCTGTCCGGTGAAATCTATGCCGATATCGCCGCGAAGGTAGAACGGGCGACCTCCGGTGTACTGTACATGCAGCATCGGCCGCTCCCCTCTGCCGGGGGATATGACGTTGAGCAGCTCCTGCTTGTCGCCGCCGTGCGAGAAGAACTCGGAAGCGGAGCCATCGTCAAACGGCGACTGCTCCATGGCCGCGCCCTGCCCCAGGTTCGCGATGAATTCGTACACGCTTGTGTAATCAATGCTGCCGCCCTTCGGAATGAGCGCCGCGCCTATCATGAGGGAAACACCGGCAAGTGCCGCGCAGTACATTCCGGAGCTGAAATACTTCGAGTAGTAGTTGCTGCGCATTTCAGTGCGCTTCATCAGCGGTGCGGAGGATATGTGCTTTAAGAACGAGCGTTCCTCGTGCTTCATGCGCCGGCGGTAATCCGACGAACTGCTGTGTTTTACGGCAAGTCCGGCGGCGTAATTCTTGCGGATAGCAAAAAGCCCCGCCAGGAAAGCCAGCGCAGGGATCAGCCACAGCGAAAACTCCAGGTTTTCAGAGATCAGCATAGGCACGCAGAGTCCGATGAATATCAGCGTCGGCGCCAGCAGCTTCAATTTCCCGGAGGTGCACAAGGCAACGACAAGTCCATACAGCGCGCAAAGTATGACAGTACCCAGCGCTACGCCGCTCACGAATTTCAGATTAGCTTCGTCAAGCGTTTCATATCGGTTAAATAAAAACCGCCGCGGGTACAGAAAACGTCCCTCGACGAGAAGCATGCATGCGTCCGCAAAATAACTGAGTTTTCTGACAAGCACATCGAAATTCCACCAGACGAGAAGCCCGGAAATCGCAGTCAACCCCAGTATCACCCAGCGCTTTTTCACAAAAACGAAAAGTGCCGAAAACAGCACGCAGGAGCCGCCGCAGACCGCCGCCATCGCAGGCAGGCTCACGGGAAATCCCCAGCTGCTGAGAATGAACATCATGGAACACACGCAGAACGCTGTCGCCATGAGTATCCTTTTTATCACAAGCAGAGGTGTGACCGGTCTGCGACAGTAAAATCTGTCGTAGACCAGCACGCCGTCTGAATAAATATTATTCGTCATTAATTTTCCTTAATTTCAGCCGAAGATCTTCATTCCATGCTTTTTCAGCGAATCGTTGATGTACGCGTAATGCATATTCTCCCACTGCTGATAGCCGTTGAAATCCTCAAGCCTTGCTCCTCCGCATATCGCGGAAGCCGCAGTCATCTGACTGCACACCGAACCATTCCAGATATATCCGACGCCGTGGTACTGCTTCCGGAGTTCTGTAACGTCCTCCTGGCGGACAGTCTTGGGGCACACGACCCTTGTTATTGAGAAGCTGTCGTCCACCGGCGCGGTCACGCCGCAGGAGGTTATGCACCTCTGCATGGAAGCCGCCACGCCACCGTCTATCCCGAAGTAACCGCACATCTCGCCGAACGGCATTGAAAGCTGCTCGCCGAAGCACTGCTGCAATATCTTCACGACCGCTCTTGCAAGCGCGGTTTCGTCGTCCTCTGGCAGAGCCAGTATCCCGGACTCCCGGAAGTAGGTTTCCAGCTTATCCTTCGGAACTCCGTCCGCAAGCTCATCAAGCTTTTTTCGTATCTTTTCGTCGTCAAGCGAGAACGCATCAGACACGCAGCTCGTGCCAGGCTCCGCAGCCTTTATACTGTCTATCACGCCGCCGCGGTTCATTGACATCTGCTCGAAAGGCTCCACCGCCTTTTGCAGGGTAGTGGTGTAATACTCCGTCAGCTTGTCGTTCAGCAGCTGATAAAAGCTTATCATAGGTTCGCTCGTTTCAACAACGACGCTCGCCTCGCTGAAGCCTTTCAATTCGAACAGATACTGCTCGACTGCCTTGTTCACAAACAGCGTCGCAGAACGCACCTTGCGGTACGCAGCGCGCTCCAGGTCGCGGGTGCGCTCGGTCTGCTCCGTCATGTCCTCTGCCTCTGATTTTATCTTCGCGATATTCACACGTATTTCAGCAAAGCACTTTTTGAGTATCTCCTGCGCATAGAACGGTCCTTTCGCGAAATCCGTCTTTGCAGCTTCGCAGTCGTGTATGATACTGTCGGCGATCTCCTGCGCGCAGACCGGAGTGCCGTTTACTACGGCTTCCTTTGTCGCGCTTATCCATCGCTGTACCGCAGACATGGCGTTATCGCTGCTCCCCTTTACGGACTTCACAGAAAATGCAGGCTCGGAACGCTCGTCAAACTCTATCTGCGGCAGGCTTCCGCTCTTGGAAGCGACAAGCTCCCTGCCCGGAGACACAAGCGCCGCGTAGCGTTTCAGCTGCATTTCGCCGACGTTATTGCCGTTGAGTGTATGATTCAGCCTTGTAAACAGCTTCACTCCCAGGTAAGACATCATCTTTCCGAGCGGTATCTCCACCACCGAAGAGCCGCCTGCAAGGTACCTGAAATCATGGGAGGCGTCTGCTTTCAGCATGTTATAGGACATTATGCGCTCCGCGTCGTCGTCCTTGCTGAAAATCACCTCCATGCGGTTGAGAATTTTCTCAGCCGTAAGGCTCATCGTAAGTTCATAGGTTTCCGCCGCAGGAACCAGGAAGCACGCATTGAACGGCGGCTTATCCGTATCCACGCCGAATGTTCTTGAATACTGCTGGGTAAAGTGCTTCCTGCCGCACTGGAACTTGTCAAGCTCGTTCTTCGCAATTATCGTATTCGCTGAATAGAAACCAAGGTCGCGCCCCTCGTCCTCGACAAGCGCTGCAGTGTCCGCCGCAAAGAGGTAGCCGTTTATTCTGACAGCCCCCGGATACACCGAGAATACGCGTCCCAGAATGTATGCCAGATCGATGAACATTCCGCCAAAGAACGGATCGCCCAGGTTTCCGGTCAGTATGATATCAAGCGGCTTGTCGCTGCTGCCGAAGTCGTTCAGCGCGCCTCCGGTCAGCTTGATGATGTTCTTCAGATAATGAAAAAGCGCGATGCGCCCGCACTGGCGCTTTGTAAGTCCGTAGGTCGGCGTTGCCGGGGAATAGTTCTTCAGCCCCTGGTCGAACCACGAAAGCGCCGTATCAGGAAGCTTCGCAGGATTGTTCAGATATTTGTAGATCGCGTCCTCCGGTACTATCGGAAGGATGTCGCCATCGGACGGGACTGTCCCCTCACAGGAAGCCGCTTCAAGCTGCTTATCCTCGCCGATACACAGGAATCTTACTATTCCAGGATCCCTGCCGAAGCGCTTTTCGGTCTGGTGCATGCAGTGAAGCACGCAGTCAGTTCCGTTCCTGCCTATTCCTACTATAAAAAGACGGTTCATGCCGAAGGAGCTTTTCTTTCCCTCGTAAAGCTTCTGTATCCTTTCTGGTCTGAGCCATGCGATCTTCTGTTCAATCTCCACGAAAAAGCACCCCTTACTTTGCGTAAAAATCTCTGTACAGTTCTGATTTTCTGTCGTTCTTCACCGGGAACTCACTGCGTACCCGCCTGCACTCCCCGCTGTCTATATCTGCGAAAAGGAGCGAAGCGCCGTCGTCGGCTGCGGCTATGCGCGCGCCCTCCGGCGAATAAACTGCGCTCCCGCCGGAATAATACAGCCCGCCGCCGTTTCCGAAGCGGTTACAGCCTGCAATACAGCACTGGTTCTCGATAGCCCGCGCACGCAGGAGCGTTTCCCAGTGCGCCCGGCGCTTATCCGGCCAGCTTGCGGCGACGATTATCAGCTCGCAGTCTGCGGAGAGCGCCTGATACACCTCCGGAAACCGCAGGTCATAGCATATCGTAAGCCCCGTTCTGACGCCGCGTATATCCGCTGTGCACAGACGATCCCCACCGGAATACACGGCGCATTCCCCGCCGTAGGAGAATGGGTGTATCTTGTCGTATTCCGCGATTATTTCCCCGTCGTCCGCGATACACATTCTGTTGGTTATCACCCCGTCATGAGAACATGCAAATCCGAACGCCGCCGCAACGCCGGAATTTCCGGAAAGCTCCGTGAAGAACTCCGCAGTTTCTCCCTGCGGCGGTTCCGCAAGACCGGCATTCATGGAAAATCCGGTAAGCGAAAGTTCCGGGAACACCACAAGCTCAGCTCCCTGCCATGCTGCTTCTGCCATTATCTCACGGGCTTTACGCATATTCGCAGACTTATCCTCCCACACAATATCGGTCTGGGCAAGACACAGCTTCAATATACACACCTCCATGAAACGCACGAAGCAAGCGCACAGGCTCCAATGCCCGCAGGCTTAACATCTATGTTATTATTATACAATATTAAATCAATATTGTCAACACGGAATGTGAATTTTACATAAAAAAATATAAGTTGCACAAAGTAAACAGGCAGTTACCGATCCGCACGCCTGTTTCTGAAATACGTAACGATTATAATTACAGTCGCGATTATATACAGAAACAACGCCGCGAGGACAACAAACCGATCGGTCAGCGCTCCGTTTTTCACGATCGCAAGCGGCTCGTCCTCGTTGGAAAACATCATTAAAATGTACGTCGGAACCAGAGCGATGGCAAATAGCGCGTTATACAGCACCTGCTTCCCGGAAACGCCGAACATGCATTCCTTTGCCGCCAGGGAGATGACCCACCACAGGTACACTGCACCGGCGCAAAACGCCATTCCCGCAAAATCGCTTTCCATAAAACCGATGATCTCGTTCAGCATAACGCACAGCGCTGAAGCCACTGCATATATGACCAGCGACTGCACCAGTATCTGTGTGCGGAGCTGCTTCTGACGCTCGTCGAATATCTCCTTTTCACTGCCGGGTTCGCCGAGTATCATTTTTTCACAGAATTTGTCAAAGCTCTTCATGCTCATTTGAGTTCCTCCCAGAACAATTCGTCAAGCGTTTTTCCAAGGGCGCGGCATATGGCTATGCACAGATTTATCGTGGGGTTGTAATCGCCGTTTTCCACCGCGTTTATCGTCTGCCGGGTAACTCCGGTCTTTCTGGCAAGGGCCTCCTGCGACATATCCAGGGACGCCCGTGCCGCTTTTAATCTGAGATTTTTTGCCATGATCTCACCTCATGTTGAGTATAACATATATTTTTCATTATGTCAAGTATATCTTACATTTTGACAAAAATATTTTCGCATGATATTTACAGAGAAAATGGACATTATATTTTTATACATTTATATAACAGCCGATGGAACGTATTTTTCCGCCGCGGGCATTTACTCCCGCTTGTAATTTCCTTTTATATTTCACCCGCGCCTGCAAATAGTAACAGCGTGACGGAGAAGTTTCTCCGAATGATTTTATCGGGGTGAAATGATGGAAAGAGCAGGAAAAGTTATTTCCGGTTGCTTCTGCTGGCTGATCGCGGCGGCGGCAGGGCTTATCGGAATTTATTACGCCGTACTGCCCGGTGAGCTTACAGCGCAGACCGGCGGGATACACGGTGGATTTGCAGGCGCGGAGCTTACAGAGCAATACGGCGGCTGGGGATATTCCATCGGAAGTATGCGTATAAAACAGGTGGCGGTCACGCAGGAACAGCGGCGCATGATGGTACCAGGCGGAACTCCTTTCGGGATAAAAATGCGCACCGACGGAGTAATGGTGATATCGGTGAACAGGGGTTCACCAGCAGACTGCGCCGGAATAAGAGCCGGGGACGTGATATCCAGCGTAAACGGAATACCTGTACAGACGAACTCTGAAATAGCGGCGGCGGTTCAGCTCCATCCGGAGGGAAGCGTCGTTATCCTCAAGCGCGGCAGCAGCGAGATGTGCATATCCGCCGAGCCGCAGAACGACGGCACTGGCTACCGTCTGGGCGCCTGGGTGAGGGACAGCGCAGCGGGAATCGGCACGCTCACCTGCTACGACCCGGAGACCGGGGAATTCGGAGGGCTTGGGCACCCGGTCAGCGACGTTACGACCGGAAATTTAATGCCGCTGTCCAGCGGCGAGATAACGCAGGCGGAGATATACAGCGTAGTCAAGGGGCAGAACGGAGAAGCCGGTGAGCTTTGCGGAGATCTGTGCTCAGGCACGGCGGGTAGTCTTTCTGCTAATACAGCAGTCGGGGTGTTCGGGGAACTGGTTTCAGTCCCGGAGGGCACGGCACTCCCGGTCGCATACCGGCAGGAGGTGGAATGCGGCTCCGCTTCCATTCTGACTACCCTCAGCGGGACAGAGCCGCAGGAATACGCCATTGAGATAGAAAAGATAAACATGTGCGCGCTTAACGGAACAAAGAGCATGGTGATACGCGTGACTGACCAGCGGCTTCTTGACGCCGCCGGCGGAATAGTCCGCGGAATGAGCGGAAGTCCGATAATCCAGAACGGAATGATCGTCGGGGCAGTCACTCACGTATTTCTGAACGACCCGTCGCGCGGGTACGCGGTTTTCGCAGAAACCATGCTTGAACAGATGGACGCGCTTTCCACCGCCGCCGGGCGGTTACATATCACGACCGTTTCACAAAATATTCAGCAAATAAATTCAAATATCCTGATAAATGCCTTGATTTATCCGAAAAATCTGTTATAATAATATAGTAATATCGTTTTCCGGTGTTACGGGGAAAATACAGACGTATAAAAAAAGAGGGATTATTATGGATAAGGTACTTC
>CAKSHT010000012.1 GCA_934457235.1 uncultured Oscillospiraceae bacterium | reverse complement strand
GTCATGGCGGTCTCCTTTCGGCTTTATAATATGATATCACATTTCTTCAGGTTTTGCAATAGGGAGGTAAAATATGGCGACCTGGCTTGCACATCTGCGGGTTGCAGAAAAGATAAACGCTGAGTTCCATTTCCCAACGCAGGATTTTCTCGCCGGGAACGTCGCACCGGACTGCGGGATCCCGGTGCCTGGCGGGTTCGACCCTCCGAAGGAGGTCACGCACTGGACTTCCCGCGGCAAGGGGCACTGCGAGTACGATAAATTCCACAAGGAAATGATCTCCGGGAAGGATCTGGACGAGCGTACGCAGACGTTCCTGCTGGGGTATTACTGCCACCTGATGGCGGACGTACTGTGGGTGCGTCTGATAAACGACCCATGCAAGCGGCGCGAGCGGGAACTTTACATCTCCGACCGTGAGGAATATTACCGCCGCGTGAAGCCGGAGTGGTACGCCAACGACCACCTCTATCTCCGCCAGCACCCGGACTGCGCCGTTTTCCGGGATTTCTGCGGGATAACGCATTACCCGGTGAGCTGTATCCCTTATTACGGCGCGGACTATGTGGAGCGCCAGATAAGGAACATTCAGCAGTTCTACCAGAATCCGCCGGAGTGTTCTGTGGAGTTCCGCTATCTGACACCGGATATGATGGAGGAATGGGTGAGCAGAGCTGCTTCGCTGATCTCTGCACAGCTGACGGAGCTTGGATACCATTGATTTATGCAAAGCCCCCCGGAGTTGTCCGGGGGGTTCTGCTATGCGGTTTATATTCAGGAAGGTTATGAAGAAATCTTATTCAACGTCCTGGAGAGCATCGTAACCAGTTTCACCGGTACGAACCTTTACGACGTCCTCAACATCGTATACGAAGATCTTACCGTCGCCGATCTTGCCGGTGTAGAGTGCCTGCTTAGCGGTTTCTACGACTGTTTCAACGGGAACCTTGCATACAACGATCTCAACCTTTACCTTAGGCAGCAGGTGAGTTTCGACCTTTACGCCGCGGTAGAACTCAGTAGAGCCCTTCTGCATGCCGCAGCCAAGTACGTTGGTCACTGTCATACCGGTTACGCCGATATCGGACATCGCAGCCTTGAGTATCTCGAACTTATCCTGCTTGCAGAGGATAACGACCTTGCTCATCTTTGTGCCGTCAGCAGGCTTGCTGCTCTTGTAAGCGACAGGAACTGCTGCTTCAACGGGAGCGGAGCCGAGCTTAACGGTCTCAACTTCCTTCTCCTTGCCGGAGGTAGAAAGCTCAACATGCATTGCAGGAACGAAGTCTGCGTAAGAGGAGGGCAGACCGTGCTCTGTAGCGTCCAGACCAACGATCTCTTCGTGACGGGAAACTCTCAGACCGATTGTTTTCTTGATGATCCAGAATGTAAGGGTGATCGTAACTGCTGTCCACGCAAGTACTGCGACCATACCGAGGAGCTGAACGCCGAGCTGTGCGAATCCGCCGCCGTAGAAAAGACCTACAGCGTGCTCGCCGGTGCCGTTTACAGCAGCAACGCCGCCGTTCTGACCGTTACCGTTGGAGAACAGACCAACTGCGATGGTACCCCAGATACCGTTGAAGAAATGTACTGCAACTGCGCCGACCGGATCATCAATGTGAAGCTTGTAGTCGAGGAGCCAAACGCCGAAGCATACCAGGAAGCCGGAAACAAGACCGATGATAGCAGCGCCGAGGCAGTCGGTATCGGCACAGGGAGCTGTGATGGCTACCAGACCAGCCAGGGAAGCGTTCAGGCACATGGAAACATCGGGCTTGCCGTGCTTGAGCCATGTGAAGATCATAGTAGTGCAGGTTGCAACCGCAGGAGCTACTGTTGTTGTAAGGAAGATGTTTGCGAGGTAGTGAGTATCGGAAGCGGCAGCGCCGTTGAATCCGTACCAGCCGAACCACAGAATGAATACGCCGAGAGCGCCGAGGGTCATGGAGTGACCAAGGATCGCGTTAGGCTTGCCGTCCTTGCCGAACTTGCCGATACGTGGGCCGACCATCTTTGCACCGATGAGGGCGCACAGACCGCCGACCATATGGATACAAGTAGAACCAGCGAAATCAACGAAGCCCATCTGAGCGAGCCAGCCGCCGCCCCAGATCCAGTGAGCCTCGATCGGGTAAACAACTGCACTGATAACGCCGGAGTAGATGCAGTAGCTGATGAACTTCGTACGTTCTGCCATCGCGCCGGAAACGATTGTTGCGGCGGTAGCGCAGAACACCAGGTTGAACACGAACTCAGCGCATCTGTTGAAGTCTGAGAAGCTTCCGAGGATATCCAGGTTCGGGATACCTACCAGACCGAACAGTGTATCCTCGCCGAGCAGAAGCCCGAAGCCGAGAAGAATGAATACCACAGTACCGATACAGAAGTCCATGAGGTTCTTCATGATGATGTTGCCGGCGTTCTTGGAACGCGTCATACCGGTCTCGACCATCGCGAAGCCGCACTGCATGAAGAATACCCATGCCGCACCGATAAGGTACCATATGCCGTTTACGTCGCTGCCGCTGTACATCGTTTCATCGACGACAGCCTGTACAGCGGATTGCTGTTCAGCGGAAAGCACAGCGGCTTCCGTTGCAAGAGTTAATAGTGTGTTCATTAAGAACCGTCCCCTTTCTTTTTTATGAAACGCTCAGGCACCGCATATACCCTTGCGCTTCCAGGTTACTTGAATAAACAAAGCAGGGCTATGACCGGCAGGCTTCGCCATTGAAGTCTGTCTGTCATAGCCCCTTTGCTATGGTTAGATTATACACCAATATTCTTTTTTTGTCAAGAGAAAATTGCAAGTTTTTTTGAAAGAAATTTCATTTTGGCAAGTTGCTGTGTTCGGACAACTGAAACATAGATTTATATATGCAAACAGCACAAAAAACCGCTTTTTCTGCCGGATTTCTCTTGCTTTTTAGTGCTGTGGCATGATTTTACGGGCGTGCGATCCGTATTGCGCAGAAATTTCCTACGGCGTTTTTTCGATATTTGCAGGATTTTTGCACAGAATACTTGGGTAAACTTTCAAAAAGGAGATGATCTATTATGTCACGCAGAACGGAATCCTATATCAAGGGCGGAGCCGCCGGACTTATCGCCGGAGGTCTGGCGTTCATGGCGGTGAAGTCCCTGTGCAGCCACAGAAGCTTTCGCAGAATGAGCACCGCCAAGGCGTTCAAGATGATCGGCACACTGATGGACGCGTTTTAAATCCGTATTTTAGAGCTGCGCTGAATAAAGCGAAGCGTAACAAGAGCGTGCTCGTTTGAATGGCAGTTTTGGTTTTATCCCGCGTTTCCTGGCAATGAAAAAGGGCGGAAAGTTCCGCCCTACATATATCATGCATTCCCTTTCACGTTGTCCAGCATTTCGATGAATTCCTGCCGCACCCATTCCGGAGAGAGCACCTGCGCCTTTCCGCCGAACTGGAACAGCCATGCGTAAAACGGGGACTTGGTGACGATGTTGATATACACTACGAAATGCTCCCCATCGCTTTCTGGGATCAGCCGTGAATCCATACCGAACCTGTCAAGGACTGCATTAACGATAGAGCTGTCGCAGCGCAGCTTGACCTCCACCTCATCGCCGGTGAACATGGAAATATGCGTCGTGACGTATTTCGCAAGGTCGAAATCGCGGTCGAGGGGACGTGCAGGCTGGTCGGTTATCTTGACAGTTTCCATGCGGTCAACACGGTAGTTTGAGTAGCATTCGCGGTGATCGTTCCACGCCACGAGGTAATAGTGATCCCTGTCCCATACGAGCGCGTAGGGTGAACATACCCTGGTTTTGTCGCGGTATTTCTTACGCTTGTTTATGTCGTATTCGAAATACTTGAATGATATCTTGAACCGCCCGCCAACGCCGCTTATTGCGCGGTGAATGGTGTCTACATTGTAAAGCACCGCCTTATTAGGCTGCTTCGTTCTTCCGGAAACATATACGTTGCGGCGTATCTGCTGTGCGTCGCCGTCGCTGCAAAGACTCTCTATCTTGCGCAGAAGCTCCTTTGACTGGTTCACCGTCAGGAAGCGCGATGAACTTACGGCATCCGCCAGCAGCTTCAGCTCCGCAAGCTCAAAATCCCGGCTGACGAGCTGGTAACTCGCGGTGCGCCCTGTTGTGGACTGGATATCCATGCCGTAGGCACGCAGCGCATCGATATCCTCGGCAAATGCCTTGCGTCCCTCGGAAACGCCGTATTCCAGGAGCTTCTCCTCTATCTGCTGGCGCGTGAGCGACTGCGTGTCACTGGTATATCTGAGGAAAATATCTCTCAGATAAAGCATTTTCAGTCTTTGAATGCTGGCCATTTCAGCGGGTTCGTTATTTTTCGGCATATGAAAAGCTCCTTTTTTAGAGTATTTATCTGGAACAGGTGCTTGCATCTATTGTGTACCATAACCACAGGTTATGGTATAATCGTTCGATATGCACGGAGCAAATCTCTGATTTGCGTATGTGAAAGGACATTTTGGCGTATAAACGCCTTGCATTTATTATAACATAAAATGATAAAAAAACTGCGCCTTTAATGGCGCAGTTAAATTTTTGATCAGTCAACGAATTCCACCCTGATGTTGGGGTTTTCAGCGGCGCTGTCCGTGAGCACGCGGCGGAGCGCCTTTGCTTCGCTGTCGCCGATGGAACCTTCGAGCGCAGAGTTGTTGATGATTTTTATTTCTGCTTCGGTATTTATCTCGCCGAGATAATCGTGAAGGGAGTCCAGAGTCTCTCCGTAGCACTCTGGGAAATCGAATGCTGCGTAAAATCTTCCGTGTATCATGTCCATTCCGCCGATGGAGGCTGCGTCGATAAGAAGTGTTTTCATAGTTTTATTCCTCTCCGTAAAGTAATGTGAAGCTTTCGTAGTGATCTTCGGTGTAGTAGATCAGTCCGTCATTTGAGAATATGATGCGCCTGGCGCCGCGCCCGCTTTTCCCAAGGGTGTCTATGTCGCATTCAGTGTAGCTGCGCCCCGGCTTGTCCGGGAGAAGTCCCTCGTAATTTCCAAAATGATCGCCGCCGATACACTTTCCTGGTGCGTAATCCTCAACAGAGCCGCCGCTCCACCCAAGTTCGCGGGCTTCTTTCTTGGTGATGAAGTTCTGCGGCAGGTGCCCGTAGGTGTGGATATACAGCGCGACGTCGTCGCGGCTGGTGTAGCTTCCATTTTCGTCCGGCACTGCGTTCTGTTCCGGAGTGACGGAAGTGGATTCCGGCGCGTCGGCAGACGCTGGGCTTGTTATGCTAGTTGTCTGTTCCGGAGCGATTGTGGTCTGCTCTGGTGCGGCTGAAGTCTGTTCCGGAGCATCTGAGGATACCGTGATTTTGTCGGACCCCAGCGCGGATGAAGAATCAGCTGGCGTTTCCTGGCTGTCTGAGGATAACGACGGTGCTTCAAGCGAAACGGCGTCAGTGCCGTCCGGTTGTGTTGAAGCTTCTGCTGTGACGGAGTTTCCGGGCTGCACCTGGCTGTATTCCGGCTCTGTTACTGTGTTGGCGCAGGACGTCAGCGAGACCGCTGTTACGGCTGCCAACAGCAGCGATAGTATTTTTTTCATTGCGTTGTTCCTTTCTTCTGTATTCTGCACAGGAATGCACGACATATGCCGGAGCGCTGTGCGTATATTTATTATAGCATTCTTCTTTGATTTTGTAAAGTAAAACACTGACAAATGAGAAACACCCCCGAATTTCTTCGGGGGTGCGGTTAGTGTTTGAACTATCTTATCACTTACTTATTGATTACTTTCTCTTGCGGGAAGCTACTACAGCAGCACCAGCCAGAGCAACAACGCCAGCAGCAACAGCTACGCCAGCAACGCCAGTGTCAGGGTTGCCCTTGTTAGCGTCAGTGTTAGTGTTAGTGGTGGTGTCATCAGCAGCGTCAGCGGTTGCAGCGTCAACTGTGGTGTCAACGGTAGCGTCAACAGTAGCGTCGATAGTGGTGTCAACAGTTACGTCAACGGTATCCTCAACCTCTACGGTCTCCTCGGGCTCGTCAGCGGGAGCAGTGGTCTCCTCGGGAGCCTTGGTGTCCTCAGCGGGCTTTGTGGTGTCAGCCGGCTTGGTGTCATCAGCAGCGGTCTTGGTGATATCCTCGCCCTTGCTGTTCAGCAGGGTGTAGCTTACTACGTCAAATGCATAAGCGTCTGCATAGTTGTGGATGCAGATCTGTGCATATGTATCGGTAGAAGCGAAGATAGGTTTGTCCTGAGTATAGGTCAGTACATACTCGCCTCTGGTGTCAGTCGGCTTGAAGTACTCATCAGCATCGCCAGTACCCTCAACTGCCCAAGTATGCTGGTTCCAGCCAGTGGACTGAGAGTTGAAAATGAAAGCGCCGCCGATCCACTGACCGTCAGCAACAGCGGACTCAACCTCTCTCTTGTCAGCAGCCTTGATGGTTACTGTGAAACCTACCAGGTCAGAGATGGGCTCATAATCAGTGAACAGGGGTACGTTGGGGTCATCAGACAGAATGCAAGCCATCATACCAGACTTGTTCTCGTTGGTGCCACCGAAATAAGAAGTAGCGCTGGCTGTAACAACGGTTGCAGAAGCAACTACAACAGCGGCAACAGCTGAAATAACATTTCTTAACTTCATAAGAATAATCCTCCTAAAATAGTTGTGCGGATAGCAAACACTAAATCCTCTTGTATATTGTACTATAAAACCGAAAAAAAAGCAACTGTCATTTTACACACAAATTACAACTAAATTTAGGCAATTCGAATAATTTTTTTGGTAAAAAACTATGCGTGTTCCCGTTAAAAGAAACACGCATTTACTAATTGCTTAACTTACTTAAATTATCTGTCCCTGCGGATAGTGAGCGCAAGACCTGCTGCACCGAGGACTGCTGCACCTGCCGCCGCCATATTGAAGGGAACACCGGTGTTCGGGTTGCCGGAAGTTGTATTGCCAGTGGTTCCGTTAATTGTTCCGGGCGCTGTTGTGGTTCCTGTAGTGTCTCCGGTGCCTGTTGTCGTACCGGAGGTAGTCCCAGTAGTGCCGTTAGTTGTGCCGGTGGTTCCGGAGCCGGAGGTTGTGCCGTTAGTTCCTGCAGAGCCGTTGCCGGTCACGCCGTTTACGATGTCCTCGCCCGCGTCAACGACGCCGTTTACTATATCTTCGCCAGCGCCTATGACTCCGCCGACCACGCCGCCGTTATTTGCTGAAGCCGCGCATGTTATAGACGCTGCCGCCGCAATTGCCGCTGCTATGCCAAGAAGCTTTTTCATACATGGTTCTCCTTATTATAATATTGTACAGTATGGCTGCACGTTATTATTATCTTCATGTGCGGCTTCTTTATTATTGGAGGATTTTTCCGTGTTTTTTAATAAAAACGCTTCCGTTTATTCTGCTTGACATTGCCGGGTATTGGTAGTATAATATTAACTGCAGGGGGCATTCCGGACGCCCCCGAATTATCGTACTTCAAAACCCGGTAATCTGGATTGGAATACTGGGTATTTGTTTTATCAGGAGGAAAAAATGAGCGAATATAATTTAGGTACCAAATGCGTCCAGGGCGGCTACACTCCCGGAAACGGCGAGCCTAGACAGGTCCCGATAATCCAGAGCACCACATTCAAGTACGCTACCAGCGAGGATATGGGAAAGCTGTTCGACCTTGAGGCGAGCGGATACTTCTACACACGTCTGCAGAACCCAACCAACGATACTGTAGCGGCTAAGATCGCCGAGCTTGAGGGAGGTTCCGCCGCAATGCTGACGTCCTCCGGACAGGCTGCGAACTTCTTTGCAGTGTTCAATATCGCGAACTGCGGCGATCATGTTGTGGCTTCCAGCTCCATTTACGGCGGTACGTTCAACCTGTTCAACGTTACCATGCGCAAGATGGGCATTGACTTCACGTTCGTAAGCCCGGACTGCACCGAGGATGAGCTGAATGCGGCGTTCAAGCCCAACACCAAGGCTGTTTTCGGCGAAACTATCGCAAACCCTGCGCTTACCGTACTTGATATTGAGAAATTCGCGAAGGCTGCGCACGCTCACGGCGTTCCGCTTATCGTTGACAATACGTTCGCGACGCCCATCAACTGCCGTCCGTTCGAGTGGGGTGCTGATATCGTTACTCACTCCACAACGAAGTACATGGACGGACACGGCGCTGCTGTGGGTGGCTGCATAGTTGACAGCGGTCATTTCGACTGGATGGAGCATGCGGAGAAGTTCCCCGGACTGTGCACTCCAGACGACAGCTACCACGGAATCACATACGCTGAGAAGTTCGGCATTGGCGGCGCGTTCATCACAAAGGCTACTGCGCAGATGATGAGAGACCTCGGTTCTATACAGGCTCCGATGAACGCATTCATTCTCAATCTGGGACTGGAGAGTCTGCACGTACGCGTAAAGCGCCATTGCGAGAACGGATTTGCCGTTGCGAAGTTCCTGAGCCAGCATGACAAGATAGAGTTCGTAAGCTACCCCGGACTTCCCGGCGACAAGTACTATGACGTTGCTCAGAAGTACATGCCCACAGGCACCTGCGGTGTTGTAAGCTTCGGCATGAAGGGCGGAAGAAAAGCGGCTGAAGAGTTCATGAAGCACCTCAGACTCGGCGCCATCGAGACCCACGTAGCTGACGCACGCACCTGCTGCCTGCACCCGGCAAGCGCTACGCACCGCCAGATGAACGACGAGGAACTCCAGGCGTGCGGCGTATTCCCGAACCTCGTAAGATATTCCTGCGGACTTGAGGACGCACAGGACCTCATCGACGATATCGCACAGGCACTGGATAAGATCTGATTTACAAATACGAAAAATGGACGGAATATTCCGTCCATTTTGTTTATCAGATCTTCGCGGCTTCTGCAGCCTCGGCTACTATCCGTGCGACCTCATCATGAAGCGTGCGCAGGGCTTCGATATTTCCGGCACGCGCCGTCTGCTCGGCCTTGTAGCAGATATCCGCGGCGTAGTCCGCTCCGATGCCGCGTGCATTGTTTTTCAGTCCGTGGACGAGCGTTGTGTAGAGCGTCGTGTTTCCATCGGACAGCGCATCGGTAAGGCGTTCCAACGCTCCTGGGACTTCATTGGCGAACATGTCCAGCAGCTCCCGGTAAAATTCCGGATCGTTGTCGGAGTATTGCAGCCCGTTTTCCGTGTTTATCAGCGGGGAATCCGGAAGCGCGGTTTCCGGAGAGTTCATTTGGTTATCCGCAGCTTCGCAGGAGTTATCGCAGCTTCCGCCGGACAGCCGCATGAGCAGCGATTCTAACTGTTCGGGGACTATCGGCTTCGGCAGGTAATCGTCAAAGCCCTCGGAGAGATAACGCTCCCGCGCTCCGACTACCGCGTCCGCAGTGAGCACCGCCGCCGGTATGTCACGGCACTTGCTCTCCGGGTCGCTGCGCAGCTTATGGAGGGCTTCCAAGCCGTTCATTTCCGGCATCATCGCGTCAAGAAGAAGTATATCGTAGCTGTTGCGGCGGGCAAGCTCCAGCATTTCTTCGCCACCTGATGCAGTCGTGACCTTTGCCTGTGTGCGCAGCAGCAGCTTTTCAAGCACAAGGCGGTTATAGCGGTTGTCATCTACTGCAAGTATCCGAAGTTCCGGGTCAACGAAATGCGCCTGGCTGCTGGGCTGATCCTTGCGGACTGAATCCGGCAGAAATACTCCGGCGGTTTCGTCACAGGCGCGCGCCTGCGGTATTCTCAGCGTGAAAACGCTTCCCTTGCCGTATATGCTTTCGGCAGTTATCGTGCCGCCCATGCTCTCCGCGATGTTCTTCGTTATCGTAAGTCCCAGGCCCACGCCATCGCCCCGGGCGCCTATGCGCTCGAAGTTGTTGAATATAAGCGGCAGCTCCTCCGGCTTTATCCCGACGCCGCTGTCTGAGACGGCTATCACCAGCATATTCCCGTCCATCTCAGCGTAAAGATGCACGAAGCCGCGCTGTGTGTATTTCACGGCGTTTGTCAGCAGGTTCACCGCCATCTGCTTTATACGGGCAGGGTCGCCGATAAGGCGTTTCGGCAGATTCGGATTTGTGGTGAACTCCATTTCCAGTCCGCGCTCCTCCGCTTTCTGGACGGTGAGCAGCCGGACGTCGCGCAGCAGCTCCAGGGTGTCGTACTCTTCCTTTTCGATCAACATTTTTCCGGATTCAGCCCGTGAGATGTCCAGTACGTCGTTTATAAGCGTCAGCAGCGTGTCCCCGGCGTCTGCGATGTCCGCGGAATATTCGAGTACCTCCTTGTCATGGCTGGTGCGCATGACCATCTCGTTAAGCCCCAGGATAGTGTTAATAGGCGTGCGTATCTCATGGCTCATTCGCGCGAGAAACTCTGTTTTTGCGGTGTTTGCGGCGTTTATCTCATTAAGGTGCTGCTGGTATTTCGTCATGTTTATCAGCCATATCACCCAGCCGCAGGGTGTGCTGAATTCCTGTATACGCTCGGAGCGCAGTTCGTACACGTTGCCGTCGATGGTCACGTTTTTTCCGCTGTCGGATATGGCTTCGCGGATAACCTTGTTTTCCGCCGCTCTTCCGCCGGAAAGTTCCGGAAGTATCTTCTTGGCGATGGCATTCATATAGATAAGCGCTCCGTGCTCATCCAGCATGACAACTCCCTCGTCGCCGCTGTCCAGAAGATTTGCCGGAGCAGATGTGACGGAATAGAAATACCCGTAGCGTATCAGGGAAAGATACATGCACAGCAGCAGAATGAACGCCACGAACGCGAATGGATTGTAGCTTTCGAACACGCCGGCCCATTTAAGTACCTGTTCGCCGCCCATAGCTCCCACGCCAATTAGAATAAGCCATATACGGCGCTTCTGAATGGAATTTCCGGTTTTCCGAACGGCGACGATAAGGTTCACCAGGATATACACAATGATGAACAGCACAACTGCGTAGGTGAGATACCAGAACACGCCCCTGCCGACGACTATTCGGGAATATATCCCATCACTCTCAATGCGCATGGATGTGTAGAACAGGTGGTGGTCAGATTCCTGGGTCGTACCGGTGGTTATTATCGCCAGGAAGCTTGATATATCAATCAGCGAGAACGATCCCCACAGCCACTTCGGGATTTTATATCCACCCATGCAGGAGGTGAAATACAGCAGCGACAGCGAGAACGGATATAATCCGATGTACTGTATTTTGAGAGTCATGATGGCTTCCTGTGTGGTTTCGGAACTTACCATCTCAAGGTACATTCCGAGAATAAGTATGAACAGCGAAAAACAGGTCAGCAGGAACGACAGCTTCGCCGGGGAGGACGTCTTGCGGATACACAGCAGGAAAAGTATGAAAAGCCCGATGAGAACAGCGATATGCACGCCGCAGAATAAATAATACATATCAGCCCTCCGTGACTACAGATTTCATATGCTGTCTGACCTCGCGGCGGAGTCTTACGGGAACGCAAATCGTGCTGTCGTCGGGGAATTTCATGATACCGCTTTCGGCGTCGTAGTCCCGGACGGCGTTGATATTCACTATGTAGCTTCTGCCGCATACCAGGAATCCTTCCTCTCCCTCAAGCTCCGGGAGATAACTGCTGAGCGGCACGGAGGAGCGGATAATCCCGGCGATGGTGTTGAATTCGGTGGAGTGCCCGGCGGATTCTGCGAAATATATGGAGTTCAGGTAAACGCGGGTCTCCTCACGGTTAAACTGAGCCGTGACGAATCTGCGCGAATCGGTGAACAGCTGCCGGAAGCGCTTCATGGCGCGGTTGAATTCCTCGCGGGTGAACGGCTTGTGCAGATATCCGTCGGCGCCTATGCTGAACGCCTGGAGTGCGTGAACCTCAGACGAAGTAGTGAATACAAGTCCGTTTTCCATGCCCAGCCCGACAAGCTCGTTCGCAGCGTCCATGCCGTTTGTGCCGTCCATGTAGATATCGAGGAATATTATCGCGGGCTTGTCAGGGCGCTTACGGTAGTTATCAAGCATGGCGTCTGCGCTGTCGAATATCTGTATCGTAACGGAAGCCTGCAGCTCCTTTGCATAGTTGTTGATATTCCGGACAAGGCGCAGCTGATCCGCCTTTGAATCATCGCAGATGAATATTATCATTATTTACCTCCGCAGGGTCATAAATACGTAAATTACTGTTGGTACCTCTAAAAACCTCATGTGAGCGTAAATGTGCAGTGCGCATCATCTTCATTGTCAAACCTCCCCGCAAGGCATACAGCCTTACTTCACCGGTTTTTATGATTCTGGCACTTTCTGTCCGTTTCTGCTTTTCACACCGTTTTTTAATGGTTCCCTGTTATCATTTTACCACAATCAGCGCTTGTTGTAAAGGAAAAATCCGGCGTTATCCGAGTTTTTTGCCAAATATATTGTAACAGAATGGAGTTACATAATTACGCATAAAGTCCACATACTTATAACAGCGGGAAAACCGCAGCACAAATAATGAAAGGTGGAACTGAAATGTGGATAGATAAGCTGGCACTTGTCCTGCTGATAATCGGCGGACTCAACTGGGGTCTTGTCGGTATCTTCAGCTTTGACCTGGTGGCGTGGATATTCGGCGGACAGGGCGCTGTTCTCAGCCGCATAATCTATATCATCGTGGCGCTTTCGGCGGCTTGGTGCATATCGCTGCTTTTCCGGGACAACAGTACCTCTGAAAGCGCGGCGTAATCCAGGGCAGAATTTATCACCTCCAAAGAAACAGGCGGAGCTTATCGGCTCCGCTCCAGTTTGTTGATAAGTACCGTTCTATTAAGGCAATACCGCATAATTATTGTCGTGCGATTGCGCACAATCTTTGTGCGGTATTGCCCTTGACAAACTGGAGGGAGGGGTTCGCCCCTCCCTTTTGTTATCATACAAGCTGCTCCCTGAGGGAACTCAGCAGCTTTCTTTCCCGGCGGCTCACCATCACCTGCGTAAGCCCAAGTATCTGCGCTGTTTCACACTGGGTCTTTCCACGGAAGTAACGCAGTATCACGATATCGCGGTCAGTGCCCGTAAGCTCCGCAAGACACTGCCGAAGCGCCAGGCGGTCAATGAGTTTTTCCTCGCCGGAGTCGCATGATACCGTCAGTTCCTCGCCCTCGTTCCCGCCGGAATTCAGCGACACCGGAGGAACGGCGGCGCACAGCGCTTCTGCGGCTTCCTCCTGGGATACGCCGAGCGCCTTTGCGATATCCGACACCCGCGGCTCGCCATTCGCCGAAAGCCTGTCGCGCTCCCTTGCCGCCTTTACGGAAAGCTCCTTCAATCCGCGGCTCATCTTGACGCTCCCGCCGTCCCGGAACAACCTGCGTATCTCGCCGAGTATCACCGGGACTGCGTATGTCGAGAAGCACAGCCCGCGCTCCGGCTCAAAGCGGTCGCAAGCCTTGATAAGCCCCACGCACCCTGCGGAATACAGTTCCTCGTACTCCACACCGCGCCCGCGGAAGCGATTGGCGAGCTTATGCACCAGCGGGAGGTTGCTTTCGATGAATTCATCGCGCTCCTGCTTATCCACGTCAGTCCCCCTGCCCGGAGCTTTCCGGCATCCTGCCGCTCAGCCGCTTTTCCAGCGTGACTGTAGTTCCCTTGCCCGGCGCGCTTTTTACCGTCACCCTGTCCATGAAGCTTTCCATCACCGAGAAGCCAAGCCCGCTGCGCTCCTCATCCGGAGCCGTAGTGAACAGCGGCGTCATAGCCTGACCGATGTCCGCGATCCCAGTGCCCCTGTCCTTTACGCTTATCGAAAGCAGCCCGCCGGAATACTGCCGCATATGTAACTCCACAAGCCCCGTGCACCCGCGGTATCCGTGAACTATGGCGTTTGTGACCGCCTCGGACACCGCCGTGCGTATCTCGCTTATCTCCTTGACCGTGGGGTCGCACTGCGCCGCGAAAGCCGCCGCCGTGCTCCTCGCGAAAGCTTCATTCACCGACAGCGGTGCAAAGCTCAGCCGGCATTCGTTAAGTAACTCCCGTTTCATTCTTCTCACCCTCCGCTATAAGCCCGGATAATCCGGAAATTCTGATCACCGCCTCTATCTCCCGTGAGGCGTTTTTTATCACGATGTCACCTCCATAGGCTCTCACAGCGCGCAGCCTGCCCAAAATCAGTCCGATGCCGCTGCTGTCCATGAATCCCACGTTCCCCATGTCTATCACCAGCATTTCCGGCTGGCAGCGGGTTATCATGTCGTCAAGCTCCCGGCGCAGCTCACGGGCTGCGTGGTGATCTATGTCCCCGGAGATCTCCGCTGTCATGCGGCTTCCGTCACCGGTCATGTTTATCATATCATTTCCCCCTTTCATTGCTACAAGTATATCACGCCCCCTTTGAAAAATCTGTCGTTATGCCGCAGGATTTAATTTACATTACGGCGATTTTTTCACGATATAGGAATACCTGCGCCGGATTTTGTGTATTATTATACAAACCGGGCGTCATTTGTTGAAAAACTGCACAAATACCAAAAAAATATCTGTGCACATACAACAAAAACGCGCATAATCCCTTGATTTATGCTAAAGGATATAGTACAATATCCACAGAAACCAAAGAACAGAATTGGGCAGAAATGCCAATTGTGAAAGGTGACGAATTGTACAAGGCTATTTTTTCGCGCAAGAATATCTCAGAAGTGCCGGATTACTATGACTGTGTGGTCGATCTGCTGAAAGACCGCGAGGTACAGCAGCTCGGTGATTTCACGCACCACAAGGGCACGACCAGATTACAGCACTGCGTGAATGTTTCCTACTATAACTTCCTTCTCTGCCGGAAGCTTCATCTTGACGCGCGCTCCGCAGCCAGAGCCGGACTTCTCCACGACCTGTTCCTCTATGACAGAAAGGAGCACGAACCGGTCGAGGGCGAGGGCGGACACTGCTCCGGACACCCGAAGGTAGCGTTTTTCAATGCGTCGGAGCGCTTCTCCATCAACGATAAGGAGGGCGACATGATCGCAAACCACATGTGGCCGCTCTCCCCGCACATGCCTCGCTGCGCAGAGACCTGGGCGATACAGCTGGTGGACAAGGTATGCGCCGTAAGCGAATTCAGCACCATGGCGTTCCGCAAGAGCTGCCGGAAACTCCGCCTTGCCGAGGCTTTTTCACTGACGCTGCTGATACGTCTTACGATGATCTTCTGATCATTCCTGGGAGAAAAGCCCCCGGAAGAACTCATAAACTGCAAATTTTATCTCGACGCGCTGTCCTGTCATATCCGCAGGCAGCGCGTCGCTGCTTATTTCGGAAGCCATCGGGATACACAGCGGCGGGAACATCACGCACCACCAGTTATGCCCCTCCCCGCTGCCGAGGGTTATCCGCAGCGCAAGATAATTCCCCGCCGGGAGCGTCACGTTCTCGTACTTCCGGGTCGTGAAGTACATTTCCGTAAGCTCCGCATGAGCGCCATAATCCGCACCCTGCTGCTCCAGAAATTCGCAGCAGGTCTTTTCTATTTCCGGAAGAAGCTTGCGTACCTCCTCCGCTGCTTCGTCACGGGTGGAATACCCTGAAAGCTGAGTGCTGTATTTTTCAAGCACCATGTCCCGCAGCTCCAGCTTTATCGCCTGGTCATAGTCGCTGTCACTGTTCGCCGGGATATGCAGCCGCAGCACCTCCTGCGGTATCTCGTCGCACTCCCGCGCGAACGCCCCGAAGCTCCCGAAAAGCACTGCCAGAGCAGCGCCCGCCGCCATAAGTACATCAAGTATTTTTGTCATGATATCCACCTCAGTTGTCGTATGTTTGTCGGTACCAGAAGCATTGGAAATTTTCCAGGATTTATTCAATTAAATCGTGCGCTGCGAAACTTTTTTCTGTTATTTACGGACTTATATAAAAGATAAATCACGCATTTTATATACAGGAGGAAACAATTATGAAAAAAAGCCACATCGCGCTTCTCATAGCCATAACGCTGCTGTGCGGGTGCTCCGGAAACCCCGCGCCGTCTGAAACGGAGAGCACTTCCGAGCCGTCTGCGGTGACTGTGGAAGTTTCCGCGCCGGAGCAGACTGACGCGCCGGAATCCGACGCCCCCGCCGGGATAACCGGAGGAGATAACGCGGACAGCACGCCCTCCCAGGGAGTTGACCTCAACTCCGGGAGCTGGACGGAAAACGACAATTTGTTTAAGCTGAACGGCACCTGGTTTACGCCGGAGGAGCTTCCGCTCAGCATAACAGAATACCAGATTCCGGACAAGTGGCGGACAAAGGACATAGAATATACTTTCAACAACGGCATGATGTATCTAACCGTGCGGGAAAAAAACGACGAAGCTTTTTATAACAACATCAATCCACCGGAGGTATGGTACATAGACCTTGCCACCGGCGAGGAGCGTCTGGCGTTCTCCGGCTCCGAGGGCTGGTACGACAAAATCGTGTATGCCGGGGAGAAATACCTCGTCATTTCACACAGTAATGAAACCAGCGGAGAAACCCGCGTATTGGACGCGCTCACCGGCGAGGTTCTTCTTAATTTCCCGGAAACGAGCGAAAATATCCTGCTGACGCCGCAGATGGGCACTCAGGTGATCTACGACACCATGTACATCAGCGGTGAGTACACCCTGCCGGAGTTCGGCGAGTCCGTCGACGCTATATTCACGATCGACCTCCTTACCGGAAATCTGAGCCTGTTCGGTATCAACATAAAATCTCCCTCATACGGCTCGGCAAACCTCTTCTGGTATGATGATGGTACGATGATTACAATGACCAATATTCTTGGCGAAAAAGCACTGGCGGAATTATTCGTCGGAAGCAAGACGATTTACCAGGATATGGACAGCGGATATTATACAGTAACTTCCGTCAGGGACAGTTCAGATATCCTTGGCTACAAGAACAGCGTCTACTGGAGCGACCACGACCAGGAACATGATGATCCCGCTGAGTCGCAGCATTTTCTGGGCGAAACCGGTTACTCCGTATCCGCCTATGATCTGCGTATAACAAAGGACTGCGTTTTCACCGCATGGCTCAACACTCCCTGGATCAGTGGCACAAATCTGATGATAGGGAAATATGATACGGAAACTGAAAGCGCCAGCGCTGCTATCCTGGATATGTCCGGTAAGGGAAGCTTCTCAATAAGCTCCGATAATTACAACATCTATCTGATGAATAACACCACCAGAAAAATCACGATTTATTCGTTAGACCAGCAGTAAGGAGAACATATGAAAAAAAGCCGCGCCGCGCTTCTCACAGCCATAACGCTGCTCTGCGGGTGCTCCGGAAACTCTGAACCGTCCGAAACGGAGAGCACCTCCGAGCCGCCCGCAATCACTGTGGAAGTTTCCGTGCCGGAACTGACTGACGCGCCGCAATCCGACGCTCCCGCCGGGATAACCGGAGGCGACAACGCAGACAGTACGTCGGTCGCTGACGGCTCCCAGGGAGTTGACCTCGAATCCGGGAGCTGGACGGAAAACGACAATTTATTTAAGCTGAACGGCACCTGGTGCACGCTGGAGGAACTTCCGCTGACCAAGACAGAATACCAGCTGCCGGGAAAATGGTCCGACAAGCAGATAAAATACGAAGCCAAAAACGGTATGCTGCAAATTATCGCCACCGATATCATACCCCAGCAGCCGTGCCCTCCGGAGGTCTGGTATATCGACCTTGCCACTGGGGAGGAGCGGCTGGTGTATACCGGAGGCGTGTTCGACAATATAGTATACACCGGCGAGAAATACGTTGCCGCACTGAGGACGGGAATAGAGACCGACGAACTGATCGTGGTCAGCGTGCAGACCGGGGAAACGGTATACCAGGGTAACTGCCGCCAGGGCAACTACAGCCTTACCCCGTACTTAAACAGCCAGGCGATACACGACACAATGTACATCGGCGGAGAATACACCCTTCCGGACTTCAACAAGACTGTTGACGCGATATTCACCCTGGACCTGCTGACCAGCACCATCGACCTCTTCGGAATAAATATGAGCGGTCTTGCCTACGGTTCCGCGAATCTGTGCTGGAACGAGGGTGGAATAAAGACCAACCTTCTGGGCGAAATCTCGACGCCATATGCCCACATCGGCGATAAAATCGTCACCAGCGATATGGAGGGCAGCTACTACACCACAACGCAAATAGGAAACTACACGGATATTCTCGGCTCCAGGTACCAGCTGTACTGGACAGACCATGAAGCGTATCACGAAAGCAACGAAAGCGGTCAGCACTTCGTCGGCGAAACCGGGTACTCCGTTTCTCCCTATGACTTCCACATCACCAAGGACTATATTTTCACAACATGTCTGGGCACAGAAGACGGCGTTTTACACAATATACTGATAGGAAAATTCGATATCGAAAGCGACACCGCACAGGCGGCTCTTATCAGCGTACCAGCCAGCGACGACTTCATAAATACTTATGTTGACAACTCTGCCGCCTATATTGTGAACTACACCACCGGAAAGATAACCATGTTCAGTGCAGGAGATAACTCGTGAAGAAAAGGAATATCGCGCTTATTGCCGTGCTTACGCTTCTCTGCGGGTGCTCCGGAAAATCAGACCCGCAGGAGCTGACGGAAGAAGCGTCCACCGCAGAAACACCGCCTCCGGTAACTACCACAGCCTATACAGATACCCCGGCTCCCGTCGGGGTCATCTGTGATACTTCTGACTCTTCACAGCCGGACGTCAGCGTTGACCTCTCGGAAAACCGCTGGACTGAATTCAGCAACATATTTGAACTGAGCAAAGGCACCTGGTGTACGGTCAGCGAACTTGGCGCGGACATGACGGAATACGCTCCTCCCATCGACCTCAAGAGATACGAGCTTTTCGACCATTGCGACGATCTCCTGTTTTTCCGCAGCGTCGGCAGCGTGGTTCTCTGGGACACGGATTCCGGCGAGATACACGAAATATACACCGGCAGCGGCACCCCGATAGCGGCGGACGACACTTACCTTGCGGTGCGGGAAAATCACGAAATAAAAGTAAACAAGATCGACAACGGGCATACAGTCGTGACCATACCGGAGCAGCAGGGAAACACATCTTTCGGATACACAAACAATGCATGTCTGAAATACGGCAGATTCTATTTTGACGGCGCTGTCCGGCTTCTGTCATGGGGAACAGACCTGCCGGCAGTGTTCGTCTGCGACCTCTACTCCGGCGACATAAAGCTGTACAAGACCGACGCATACGCACCGGAGCACGGCGTTGGCAACGTCGTTATGACTATCAGCAGTGCGTGGAAAGTGGTGTACAATCTCAGAAATCAGTACTTCACCGACGTTGACTACGACAGCGACTTCTTTATCCACCTACAGGAGCTGGAGGTCAATGAATTCATGTTACCGCGGGTGAAGATATCCTTTTACGACAAAGATGACTTTGAACACGTTCTCGGCACCACCGGGCTGGGATTCTATCCCCTTGACGCCGCCATGCTGGAAAACGGACTGTTCGTGATACAGCTCCAGCAGGACGCAAATGATAAGATACTGTATATCATCGGGAAATACGACTTTGATTCCGGCGAGGTGACGGCGGCGAGATACGACGACCCGTTCTGGGGAGAATCCACCCAGGTCGTTCCGGAGGACGACCATATACTTATGGTGAACCGACAATCGTCGCTTGCCATACCAAAGCACCAGTTTATATCAATATCGTAACGCATGAAAACGGAATGTAAACCTCCGCTAAAATTTCACAAAATCTATTGAAATAATCGGCGCATTGTTGTATAATATAATTGTGGCGTCATGCGCCGCAACTTTGTAACGTGAAAGGAATAATCATATGCCGTTTGACGAGATAAACAGAGAGTTCTCATTCCCCCTCCAGAAGATAATCGACGAGCAGAAGCTCGAAGTGATCTATATGCCAGAGGACGGCGAGAACACACTTATTTCCGACCATGAAATAAACCGTCCGGGACTTCAGTTCGCCGGATTTTACGAATACTTCGACAAGCAGCGTATCCAGGTAATGGGCAAGACCGAGTGGGCTTACCTCAACACCCTGGAGCCGGAGGTGCGCCGCAGCCGTATCGACAATCTGCTCAGCTACAAGTTCCCCGCACTGATGGTGACAAGAAACCTTGAGATATTCCCCGAACTGCTTGAGAGCGCAAAGGCTAACGAAATGCCGCTGCTGCGCACCGAAGAATCCACCTCAGTTTTCACCTCCAAGCTTGTAAACTTCCTGAACTTACAGCTTGCTCCCAGGATCACACGTCACGGCGTTCTCATTGAGATATATGGCGAGGGCGTGCTTATCCTCGGCGAAAGCGGCGTCGGTAAGAGCGAGACCGCGATCGAGCTTGTAAAGCGCGGTCACAGACTCATCGCAGACGACGCGGTCGAGATAAAGAAAGCATCCAACATCACCCTGGTAGGAAGCTCTCCGGACAATATCCGCCACTTCCTGGAGCTGCGCGGTATCGGTATCATCAACGCACGCCAGCTGTTCGGCGTCGGCGCGGTCAAGCTCAACGAGAAGATCGACATGGTAGTTGAGCTGGAGCTGTGGAACCCCGAAAAGACCTACGACAGAATGGGAGTAGACACTCACTACATGACCATTCTCGGCGTCAAGGTGCCGCTGCTCACTATCCCGGTAAAGCCCGGACGTAACCTCGCGGTTATCCTGGAGGTCGCAGCGATGAACAACCGTCAGAAGAAGATGGGCTACAACGCCGCAAAGGATCTGCTCCACCAGCTCGGCATAGACTCCGACAGCGAAGAGATAATGTCTGACCTCAACATATAATATAAACGAAAGGCTGAAATAAAAATGAAGTATAATATAGGTATCGACCTCGGCGGAACAAACATCAAAGTCGGTCTGGTCGATGAAAATTACAATATCGTTGCAAAGGCTACCTGCAAGACTGATCTTCCTCGCCCTGCCGAGGAGATCGCAGATTCCATCGCTGAGACCGTATGGAAGGCTCTCAACGAGGCCAAGGTAACTATCGACGAACTGAACTCCATCGGTATCGGCACCCCCGGAACCGCTTCCAGAAACACCGGCGTGGTTCTGTACTCCTGCAACCTCGGCTTCCGCAATACCGACCTGCGTTCGCTGGTCGGCGCACGTCTTGGCAAGGAAGTCTACGTTGAGAACGACGCTAACGCCGCAGCATTCGGCGAGGCTCTCGCAGGTGCAGGCAAGGGCTACAGGGACGTTGTTGTCGTAACCCTCGGCACCGGCGTCGGCGGCGGTATCATCATCGACGGCAAGATATACACCGGCTTCAACTTCTGCGGCGCAGAGCTTGGTCACACCGTTATTCAGTACGGCGGCAGACAGTGCGGCTGCGGCAGAAAGGGCTGCTTCGAGGCTTATTCCTCCGCAACCGCGCTCATCAACATGACAAGGGAAGCTATGGAAGCCCACAAGGACAGCAAGATGTGGGACATCTGCTCCGGTAGCATCGACAACGTTGACGGCAAGACCGCATTCGACGGCTGGCGCGCCGGCGACAAGGCGGCTTCCGATGTGGTCGATATGTACATAAGCTACCTCGGCTGCGGTCTGACGAACATCGTCAATACGTTCCAGCCGGAGGTACTGCTCATCGGCGGCGGTATCTGCAAGGAAGGCGAGAACCTCACAAATCCGCTGGAGGAGATAATCGCAAAGGAAGCCTACAGCATCGACCCGAACCAGTCCACAAAGCTCGGTATCTGCCAGCTCGGCAACGACGCTGGTATCATCGGCGCTGCGTTCCTCTACACACTGGCTGACTAAGGAGGTCGTATGTACTACATGTCGCAGGACGGCTCCGTCCTTGCAGAGAGCAGCCGTCTGTACGTCCGGGATAATTCTGTGTATGCGGTAGTTCCGGGAAGCGAGGACATAAAGCTCGCAGAATACGAGGTGTATGGCGAGGCGCAGGAAATGCTCCACAAGGTATACGCCGCCATCGAGGACGGCGAGAACGTATTCTCGTTCGAGTAATATTGCCGCATGCTCCGCGCATACACTCTTACATACAAAATAATCCCCACCGGAGGTCAACGTGAACTACACCAGACTTGATGAAACTTGCCGCGAAAACCGCATATCCTGCGAGCCGGAAAAGCCCCTGGCGCCGCTCACCACCATGAAAATAGGCGGCAAATGCGACCGCCTGGTGACAGTCACAGACGAAAACCAGCTGCTGACCGCCGTGAACTGCTGCCGCCGCGAGGGAATACCGTATTTCATTCTCGGCAGGGGTAGCAATCTTCTGGTAAGCTCGCAGGGATACCGCGGCTGCGTTATAAATCTCGCGCCAGGCGAAGTCCCCGCGGTAATCAGCGGAAACGAGGTAACTGCGTGGGCTGGTTCTACGCTCCAGCGTGTGTGCGTCCTTGCGCGTGACAATTCACTGAGCGGACTTGAATTCGCGTACGGCATTCCGGGTTCCGTCGGCGGAGCGCTTTTCATGAACGCCGGCGCTTACGGCGGTGAAATTAAGGATGTTGTGAAGTCCTGCCGCTATATCAGCGCAGACGGACAGTTACACGAAATGCAGTCGGCTGATATGCAGCTTTCCTATCGCAGCAGCATTTTTTCCCACGGGGAGTATATCATAACCTCCGTCGCATTGGAACTTCACCACGGCAATAAGTCTGAAATAACCGCGCGAATGGACGAACTCATGCAGCGCCGCCGCGACAAGCAGCCGCTGAATTACCCTAGCTGCGGCAGCACGTTCAAACGCCCGGAAGGGTACTTTGCCGCCGCTCTCATCGAAGAATGCGGACTGAAAGGCTTTACCATCGGCGGGGCGCAGGTCAGCGACAAGCACAGCGGGTTCGTCATTAACCGCGATAACGCCACATTTGAGGAAGTAATGGCGGTGGTACGCGAAGTCCGCCGGGTAGTCCTTGAGAAAAAGGGCGTTGAACTGGAATGCGAGATGCTTATTCTCGGAGAGCACTAAGGAGCACGTATCATGGAATTTGTAATAGTCACCGGGCTTTCCGGTTCGGGTAAATCCTCGGTAATGAAAGCGCTGGAGGATATCGGGTATTTCTGCATAGACAACATGCCGCCGCAGCTTATACCGGATTTCGCTTCGATGTGCAACGACAACTCCGAGATAAACAAGGTCGCGATAGTCACCGATATCCGCGGCGGAGCGATGTTCTTTAAGCTTGAGGAATGCATAACCCGCCTGCATGTCCGCGGAATAGACGTCAAGGTACTGTTCCTGGAGGCTTCCCGCGAAGTGCTGATGAAGCGCTACAAGGAAACGCGCCGCAAACACCCGCTGGACGAGGTTTCCGGCGGAGACATCGGAAAGGCGATCGACGCGGAAGCCGAGCTTCTCAGCAAGATACGCGAGAGCGCCGATTACATAATCGACTCCACGAACCTCAGCACCGGACAGCTGAAAGAGCAGATCGCCGGGCTGTTCCTGGAAAAAGCGTCTGACGGAATGATAGTCAGCTGCATGTCTTTCGGATTCAAGTACGGTTCTCCGCTGGAGGCAGACCTGGTGTTCGACGTGCGCTGCCTGCCGAATCCGTTCTACATTCCGGAGCTTAAATACAAGACCGGACTTGACAAGGAAGTGCAGGATTACGTCATGAGCTTCCCGCAGTCGCAGGAATTACGGGACAAGCTTTTCGACTTAATAACATTCCTTATACCGCATTACGTAACCGAGGGAAAGAGCCGCCTGGTCATAGCCTACGGCTGCACCGGCGGAAAACACCGCAGCGTAACTTTCGCGGAACAGACCGCAGCCTATCTGAAAAAGCAGGGACTGAGGGTACGCACGCTCCATCGCGACGCGGACAAGAAATAATACAAAAGGTGGATTTTCTACTCTACAAACTGTAAAAAAAACAGGCTGCCGAGAAGCCCTCAGATTCTAGGAACCCGCACAGCAACTAGGCTTTTTGCCTGTTGCTGTGCGGAGTGATGAAGAAGATGAGGGGTTATCGACAGCCTGAAGGGTGGATTTTCCACCCTTTTTATATATCTGGGAGGTTACAGAATGTCGCTTAAAGAACGGGCACGCCGGCTCAAACGCGATGTCCCGGCAGTATTTCTCTGTCTGAGGGACAGGGAAACTCCGATTCCCGCAAAAATAATGGCGGCAGTCACTGTGGCATACGCGCTATCCCCGTTGACCTGATACCGGATTTCATTCCCGTGCTCGGTCAGCTGGACGATCTGATACTTGTTCCCGCGTTCATCGCGCTGACTATAAAGCTGATACCGGAATCCGTATGGGAAAGAAACCGCGCGCTCTCCGAAAACATGTGGCAGGACGGCAAGCCGAAGAAATGGTACTACGCCGTCCCGATAATTCTGATATGGCTGCTGATAGTCAAGGCGATATGGCTATAAAAAAGGACGCCAGTAACTGGCGTCCGGTAGTTTTATTATGCCGTAGATTTATCCGAGCTGATCAGGGTAGAAACTCATTGTGCCGTCCTCTTCGCATACGAACGTTACGGCGTCGGTATAGTAGTAGTTGCCGTAAACATCGTATATGGTCATGGAATAGCTGTAATCGGACGCCGGGAGGCTGTCATAGTCGATCTCGATCTCTCCGTTTACCGTGATCTCCTCACCGTATATGTAATCGCTGAACTCATCGGAGAACACGAAATACGCCGGAGCTATCACATCGCCGTCCTTGAGCCGGACTGTTTCCCTGGAAGCTGCGCCGGTTTCCGGGTCGATACCGTCCCATGCGCCCATTACGCACCATTCTTCCTGGTTGTAGTCGTACTCTATTCGCAGGTTGGTCTGCTGTCCGTTCAGCAGTATCGGAGCAGTATACACGCTTCTCTCAGATGTAACGCTTACAGCCACGATAGCCAGCGGCTGACCGTCGATGGAGGGCCAGTCACCTTTAAAAGCGTCCATCAGCGTCATGTTGTCGTAATCCGTGTATACCTCATCGTCCTCGCCGAGATATACCAGTACGCCGCCAATATCCATAAACAGTGTGCAGGTCGCATAGTTGAATGTGTCCATATCGGAAAGCTGGACGGTATACGTGCCCTCGTCGTCAAAATAGATGTCCTCGATTCCGATGGTGCTCTGCTCGTCTTCATAGGCCACCGAGCCGGTTCCAACTTCATCGGAGGAGGAATATTCCCCGCTCCAGATATCGTCGGTATCGCCTAAAAGCCAGCTGTTGTTGTATTCCCCGACATCGCCGCCGGTGGTTCCGTATGCCGCGGCGTCAACGAACGCCAGATAATAGGTGCTGGTGCAGATATCAGCGAACACGGAAAGCTCATCGGTGCCCTGCACGCTCAGCGGATAGTACAGTGAAAGACCGCCGGCACTGGTGTGGTTAGGTCCGTTCACCTTGTGTATAACTGCGCTCTCCAGTGCGGAAAGAGCCTGTGACGCTGACGGAGCGTACTCCTCGACTGCGTTCAGAAGTCCCGCGAGATCCACCATGTTGGTATAGCCTTCGTTGCGGTTGTTTCCGCCGAAGTTGTCCGCAGAATACACATTCCTTGCAATGCCGCTGAAATCCTCGCTCTCGTATAACTCGCGCGCGGTCTGGTCGAATGCGGATACAAGCGCGTCTATCTTCGAAAGATCGGTTATCGCAAAAGTTGTTCCATCGGAGTCGCCGTTGTCTATGCAGTGCTGATAGTAGCTCTCGCACTGCATCTCGCCGAGCTGGTTTCCGTCGGCGTCCGGATTCTCCGCCAGAAAGTTCATGATATCCGTGTAATTCCAGCCGCCTCCCGGCTCAGTTTCCTCGGACGCGAACATATACCGTGCATACGGCACAAGGATATTCGCAGTCTCAAGGGTGCTCATCAGGCAGGCGTCAAATCCGATGAACTCAAATTTGTCAGACATCTTGTCGTATACGGAGTTCAGCGCCGTGTCTATCTCGCGCAGTGAAAGACTGTCGCTGTCGTGGTTCTCATCAAAGCAGACGCCGGAAATGCTTCCGCCGCCGTGGTTCCAGAATACAAGTCCCATGCGTTTTGCCGGGTAGTTCTCAACGCCCCAGGAAACAAAGTCCGCAAGCGTATCCGGGTCGCCCATCGAAGCGTCGTCGATCTCGTCAACAAGTTCGATATCCTCATCGACAGTCACCCAGCGCTGTATTGTGCTGTTTGAAATGCCGGTATCCTCGTACCACTGGCTTGTGCCGCCGGTCTGGTATACGATGCGTACGTCCTCGCTGTACTGCGCGGAAATCGCCTCGATTATGTCCATAGTGGCTGCATAGCCCTCGGATTCTAGGTCGGTACCACAGAGGTACACAAGTATCGTCCAGCCGCTGTCGCCCATGGGGGTACTGCCGGAGCGCGTGCGGCGGTTTATCGAAAGATCTCCGCCCGTCATGGAGAGCTGAGTCGCTCCCTTGTCGAACGTCCTGCCGTCGCTGTTGTGATCTGGCTCGCTGTAGTCCTTGGAGTCAGAAGTACTGGAAATGCCGCTGTCAGGCTCCGCTTCGTATGTGCCCCAGAGATCATCGTCATCTGAGCAGCCGGCAAGCGACAGTATTATTGCCGCCGCAGCCGACGCAGCAATTATTTTTTTGATATGCATAGTCTTACTCCTGGATCATTCTCAGCCGCCGAAGAAGCTGAGGAAATTAAAGCCCGTGGGGAACGGGATCGTGAACATGTAAATGGTCCCGAAAAGGAAACCGGCAATAGCGATAACTGTTATCAGCACTCTGTTGGGAAGTCTGCGGAAAGTTCCGACGATACCGAGCATAAAGAGCACTACGGAATAGATAACGGTAACAAGATTGAATGTATCGCCCTTGGTATTATCAGCCTGACCCTCTGCGAGAACCGCTTCACTCTCGGCGAGTATCTCACGTGCGTCGGTATAATAGCTGTTCACGTAATTCTCATCGGAAAAAGGACTTGTCGTGGCTCTCTCGTCGTTCTGTACCCAGTCGATTATCCCGTCAACGTCGAAATTGAAATCGTACCCTATAAGTTCCGCCATTTCCTCAGACAGGTTGTCAACGCAGATAAATTTGATCTTGTATGCGCTCTCCAGCAGCTTGTCTTCGTTTCCGCTTTCGATGGCGTACAGCACTTC
>CAKSHT010000011.1 GCA_934457235.1 uncultured Oscillospiraceae bacterium | reverse complement strand
GTGCAGTAGTACACACCGGCGACAACCGCACCGGCGAGGGCGACGGCGACGACGAGGCTATCATCATCGACTTCACAAAGATCCCCCCGGAGATCGACAGGATTGCAGTGACCGTAACCATTTTCGACGCCCAGCAGCGCAACCAGAATTTCGGTCAGGTATCCAACGCGTATGTAAGAGTTGTAAAGATAGACAACCCCGACGACGTACATGGTGAGGAAGTTATCCACTTCGATCTTATGGAGGAATTCTCTATCGAAACAGCGCTTGTAGTATGCGAGATCTACCGCTACAACGGCGACTGGAAGTTCAACGCAGTCGCAGCCGGCTACCAGGGCGGACTTGATGCCCTTTGCCGCGCTTACGGCGTAAACGTGTAATTGATTATTATCCGGAGGGGGCGGCGTCTTGGCTTCAATATATGATACAATTGCGGCGACGCCGGACGGCGGCACCGCCGTGCTCCCTGCGGGTGAGTTCGAAGGTCCGGTCGTCATCGGCAGACCCATGAAGATACAGGGCAGCAGCACCACCATATGGTCGCGCCACGGCGCGGTCATTGACGTGGAGGTTCCCGGCGTTACGCTGGAGGGGCTGCGGGTCGAGATAACCGAGGGCGAAATAACCGAAAATGCGATAACCACGAAATTTCCCGCCGTGCTTAGAGATGTTGAGGTGCTCGGCACCGTCAGCGGCTTCGGCGCGGAGGACGGACTTTCGGAGATACCGCGCACGCTGGCTCTGGGGGAGCTTTCCGCCCAGGAGGACAACACGTTCCTTATGACGGTGGATATTCCGGCGGCGGCCGAGATAGTGTGCACCCAGGGCGGAGTGAAGTTCATGCCGGACAGACTCCCGGCGGGGCGCAGCGAGGTACGGCTGACAGTCGAGGCTCCGGGAACTCCCGGTCTGATATACACCGAGGTACTGGTGAATTCCGGCGTGCGCCGCAGGATATATCTGAGCGGCAGATTTACGGCGGGCGCTCCGGCGGTCAGAGATCGCGTGGTTTTTACCGCGCAGGACGTGGCGCGCAGCGCTCCGGCGGCGGTGGTTCCGCAGAGCCTGGACGTTCCGTCACTGGGCGTCGTTCCGGGCGGGAGCACCGGGTCAGTTCCGGGAGTTACGCTCCGGGAAAAATCCGGAGGGGAGCGGCGTGACATAACTGATGTCGTTGAGGAAGTCGGCGAAGCTCCACTGCCAGATATCCCGGTGCTGTGCCTGAAAAAGGGGCAGCGCGTACCGATAGCGCAGTATCTGAGCGGAAAGGTCGATATATACCTTACCGGGCAGCGGCTCGGCAACGCGGATATCGACCCGTATGTGTTCCTGCTGAACGAGCAGGAGAAGTCCGACGGCGATGGAAGCCTGGTGTTCTTCGGAAACGAGGCTTCCCGTGACGGCGCAGTGCGCTATCACAAGGACGATGGGCATGTCACGGTGGATCTGGCGAAGCTTTCGCCGGAGGTGAAGCGCGTGACTGTGGCGTATTCGGTTTATTCCGGCGACAGCGTAAAGAATTTCTCGCAGGTGCGTGAGCCGCGTCTGTCGCTGTATTCACAGGAAAAAGAACGCGTCCGCTTCGATATCGACGGACTGACTAACGAGATAACGATAATAGCCGCGGAGTTGTACATATACCACGGCGAGTGGCGTATCTCGGCGGTCGGCTCCGGTTACCGCGACGGACTGGTGAAGCTGTGCAACCGCTATGGCATTGAGGTTTGCAGCTGATAAGCATTACTTAATGAGGAAAGGTCTGGCAGAATGGCTCCTGAGGTTTTTACACGACATATCGGATATGACAACACCGATGTATTCAAGAATATGCTGATAGAGAGCTACGCTGCGGCAAAGAAAAACGGGCTTTTCTTTGAGGGCAGGCTGCCGATGGCTTCCACCACGGAGATCAGCGCGGCGGCTGGCTATGCGGCTGCCGACCTTAACGATGAGCGCTCCGTGAAAGCGGGCGTTCAGAGCTGGCTGTCATCTCAGCGGCTTCCCTACAGCGCTGAGGTCATAACCCCGCTGCTGATGGAAGCCGTAAGGAACTGTGGCACTAACGGCAAGAACACATATTTCGTGCTGCTGTGCTGGCTTATGAAGTACATGACGATAAAGCCGCAGCTGATAGTATATATCGGCGCCGGCACGCTGCGTGAGCTGTATTTTCTTTACATCGCCGCCAGCTGCGGAATCAGGGTCACATACGTTTCGTACGGCATGGACGCTGATTTCGATAAGTTCCCGTATAAGGACAAGGTACGCACGGTCAGCGGCTCCATGAACGGAATGATACAGGTGGACTTTGCGCACATCGACCTTTCCAGGGCGGCGCAGCTATGCGAAATGCGGGCTGCCGCACAGCAGGCGGAGGGACTGGTGCAGAGGCTGGATACCACCGCCGCCGGAATTTTTGAGGACTTCATGACGGAACGCCGCACACGCGTTGTACGTAACGGCGGAGTTTATAAGGAGGACGGAGTTATCCCGGTCTACTGCGCGGCGCTCATCGGGTACGATGATGAAGCAGTGTACAACAACATGCTGCTGAATTTCAAGGAGGGCTTCGCGAAGAGCAGGAAGCAGCTCATTTTCATCGAGAAGCCGCTTGAAAATCCCAACGCGGACGAGATAAGGCAGCTTGGCAGCGTGAACCGCAGCAGCGTTGCAGCGATGATCGACGAGCTTGCGCTGCAGATACGGCTTAACGGCGACGCGGCACGCACCATACTTGCGCAGACAGAGCTGCGGAAGCTTCTGAACTCGCTGTACACCGGCAATCCGACGGTGGTGTATAATTACGGCAGCAAGTTCATTTCCTGGCTGTACCGCTGCACCCAGGCGCGGAAATACGCCGTGCAGTACGAGGATATCCCGCTGATACTGTATTACGGCGATATCTCGCAGTCGGAGATGTATTTCCTGCACTATATGTCCAGGGTGGGGTTTGATGTGCTTTATATCACACCGAACAAGCTGCTACTGGATATGGCGGTGGACAAGAATCTTGAAAACCGCATGCAGATATTCCAGCTCCCCCAGACCAAGGAGAGCGGAAGCTACCCCACTAAGTCGATAAAGATGAAGGTGAATACCGTAGCGTACTCCGCTGAGCGGGAGCTGGACACCATGCTATACGGCGGCGACGCAGGCATATTCCGGGACTTCCAGTTCCCGAACAGCCAGACGGTCACGCTGCGCACCACCCTTGAGGAGATAAGCATTCTGTGGAAGCAGGAAGCGCGGTTCCGGCAGGGCTTTGCGACATCGGGAAATCTGGTGACGGTGCCGAATATCTTCGCAAAGATAAGCGGCGTAAAGGACGGAAATCTGAGCGTATACTGGGACGATATCCGGGATAAACTCACTCCGGAAACAATTTTAAAGGTTAAGGGAAGCGCTCCGGCGACCCAGGGCAGTTTAGACCTCTCGGCGTACCGCAGCTTCTACAGGAACGGTCAGATAGACGCCGAGCGGCTGAAATCCTCGTCGCTCAACCGCTACAGCTATCTTCCGGACAGGATACAGGATATGCTGTTCTTCAAGCTTCAGGAAGCGGTAGACAGCAAGTTCTTAAAGCTGAGCGGCGACGAGCTGATGTGCTCAGTGCTTCATTTCGGACTCAATCTCGACAAGGAGTTCATGAAGCTGCTGCAAAGCTTTGATTTCACTAAGCAGCTGCCCAAGCTGATATGGATAGACGCAGTGGAGCAGACGTTCACTCTTGAGGAGTGCATACAGCTTGTTCTGTGCAACCTTATCGGCTTTGACATACTGATATACACCCCGACGGGGTACAAGAACCTTGAAACGTTCGTTTCGTCGGACGCGTTCGAGGAGCATACACTCAATGACTTTCAGTACAATGTGGAGGTGCCGAAGTTCAAGATACCCTCCGAAACCAGGAACGGCGGATTTTTCGGCAGGCTGTTCAGGAAAGGATAAGAATTATGGGATTACAGTTCACACCCGGCTCACAGTTACAGCCCCAGGCACAGCCCGCGGAGGTCCAGACTCCGGTGCTTGCCAAGACCCCGGACGAAGCTGCGCTTGACGTGCAGATCGAGGAAGCAAAGAACTACAACATCGTTGTTGAAACTGACAAGATCAAGCAGGAGCTTGCTACCAGCGCGGATATCGACAGAATTGTAAGCACAATCAATCTGAATGATTCCAACACCATCGTGAAGTTCGGTGCTGAGGCTGCCGAGGAGGTATCCAAGGCTTCCGACCAGGTGCTCAAGTCCATGACCATTGATCAGATAAACGACACCGGCGTTATGCTCAGGGAGCTGAGCGCCATCATGGAGAAATTTGATATCAAGGAGATACAGGACGAGAAGCCCGGATTCTTCGGCAATCTGAAGAAGAAGCTGGAGAAGATCATCGGCAAGTACGAGACTATGGGCAGCGAGGTAGACAAGATCTACGTCCAGCTCAAGCAGTATGAACGCGAGATCGGCGAGGCTAACACAAAGCTCGACAGCATGTATGAAGCAAATCTTGGCTACTACCAGGAGCTTGTAAAGTACATTATGGCGGGCGAGCAGGCAGTAAAGGAGCTTGACCAGTACATCGAGGAATATACGAAGAAGTGCGAAGCAAACCCGGACGACGGCACTATCCGCATGGATCTCTCCAACCTTACCCAGATGCGAGAGATACTCGACCAGCGCGTAATGGACCTCAAGGTAGCTGAGAACGTTGCGATACAGACAGTCCCGATGCTCAAGACCATGGAGTATTCTAACCTCAATCTGGTGAGAAAGATAAACTCCGCATTCATCATCACCATGCCTGTATTCAAGCAGGCCCTGGCACAGGCTATCATGCTGAAGCGCCAGAGGATCATCGCTGACTCCATGCAGGCACTGGACGAAAAGACCAACGAAATGCTCAAGAAGAACGCGCAGAACACCGTTGCGCAGAGCAAGCAGATCGCGGCGATGGCTTCCGGCTCCTCCATCAAGGTGGAGACCCTCCAGGAGACCTGGACAACGATCGTCAACGGTATCGACGAGGTACAGGCTATCCAGAACCAGGCACGCGAGAAGCGCAAGCAGGACGCAGTCGTTCTGGAGAACATCAAGGACGATTATAAGAAGCGTATGAAGGCGTAATGATATTTTCGAACATGCAGGGGCTGAAACCAGCCCCTGTTTTTTATAAGTAAATGTAGGGTGTGGGTAAATCAAATTTACCCGCGAACCATACCTGTTAAGTCCCCTCGCATTGTCAAGGTATTTTCCGTATTTTTGTGATTTAGGTGTTGACATAGCATGAAAAAGAGTGTAAAATAAATATGTATGTGTTTATAGTATTCCGGGAGCTTTCCCGGACTTGAAAGGATAAATAAAATGGCAGTTTTCAACTTTTCACCGGAGCTGGTGGAATTAAGCGAAAAAGCAATGCAGCTCTGTGCACCGCAGTTCGCGGAGCTTGACCGAATGGCGGAGTTCAACGGACAGCGCGTGTTAAAGGCGTTCATTGACAATAAGATAAGCGATATCCATATGAAGGGCACCAACGGCTACGGCTACGGCGACGACGGCAGGGACAAGCTGGACGCCGTATTCGCACAGATACTCGGCGCTGAGGACGCCCTCGTCCGTCACAATTTCGTAAACGGTACCCATGCGCTGACAACGGCTCTGTTCGGTATCCTGCGCCCCGGCGACCTGCTGTTTTCCGTGACCGGAGAGCCTTACGACACCATGCAGGGCGTTATCTCCGGCGACGGCATAGGCTCCTTAAAGGATTTCGGCGTGAAGTTCGCAAAGGTAGATCTTCTCCCGGACGGAACCCCCGACCTTGACGGGATCAGAAAAGCCGCAGGCGGCTGCCGTATGGCTTATATACAGCGCTCCAAGGGTTATTCCCTGCGCCCGTCGCTGACCGTGGATACTATAGGCTCCATATGCGAAGCAGTACGCAGCGTGAACAAGGACTGCATGATATTCACGGACAACTGCTACGGCGAGCTTGTGGAGGAGCGCGAGCCGCTGGCGGTCGGAGTTGACCTCATCGCCGGAAGCCTTATTAAAAACCTCGGCGGCGGGATCGCGGAGACCGGCGGCTATATAGCCGGCAGGGCAGACCTCGTGGAGCTGTGTGCATTCCGTCTTACGACCCCCGGCACTGGCAAGGAAGTCGGTGCCAGCCTTAATCAGCTGCGCGGCATGTACCTGGGAATCTTCCATGCGCCGGAAGCGATATGCGCGGCTCTCAAGACCGCGACCTATGCAGCGGCGCTGGCGGAGCTTCTCGGATTTGAGGCATTCCCGAAGTACAACGAGAAGCGCACCGATATCATCGAAGCGCTGAAGTTGGGCGGCGAAAAGCAGCTCATCGCGTTCTGCCAGGGTATCCAGGCGGGTTCGCCGGTGGACAGCTTTGCTTCCCCGGAGCCGTGGGATATGCCGGGCTACGACAGCCAGGTGATCATGGCGGCTGGCGCGTTCACTATGGGCGCTTCCATCGAGCTTTCTGCGGACGCTCCGCTGCGCGAGCCGTATGCGGTGTGGCTTCAGGGCGGACTTACGTTCCCTACAGCCAAGATAGGTATTCTCACCGCCGCACAGCATATGCTGGACAAGGGACTCTGCACCATCAGCAAGTAATGCCGAAAGGATAATGACATGATAAAGAGCATGACCGGCTTCGGAAGAGGTCACAAGATACTTAACGGCCGCGATATCACTGTGGAGATACGCGCGGTGAATCACAGATATTACGAATTCAGCTCACGCCTGCCGCGCAGCCTTGGCTATGTGGAGGAGAAGCTGAAATCCCTGCTCCAGGGCAGCATAAACCGCGGTAAGGTCGAGATCTCGGTGCTCATCAGCAATGTTGAGGCAGCCGACGAGAAGATCACGATTAATTCCGAGATAGTCAGGGAATACATCGAAGCGCTGCGCTCCGTAAAGGACGAATTCGGACTGACTGACGACCTGTCGCTGTCCAACGTTCTGCGTATCCCGGACGCGTTCACGGTGGTAAAGACGGAAACTGACGAGGAGCAGCTCTGGGAGGATATCAGGTCCACCGCTGAGGAGGCGCTGGAGCACTTTATAGCCATGCGCGAGAACGAGGGCGAACGCATGAAGCAGGACGTGATGTCCAGACTGGACAAGATAGAGGAGTGGGTCGGCATAGTCGAAACACGTTCTCCACAGGTGGTGGAGGATTACCGCAGGCGCTTGTACGATAAGATGTGTGAAGTCCTCAGCACCACGAACATCGACGAGAACCGTATCCTCATGGAAGCCGGGATATTCTCCGAAAAGACCGCAGTTGACGAGGAAACTGTCCGACTGCGAAGCCATATCGCGCAGTTCCGCAGCATGCTGGAATCCGGAGAGCCTGTCGGCAGGAAGCTGGACTTTCTGGTGCAGGAGATGAACCGTGAAACGAACACCATCGGCTCCAAGGTACAGGACATCGAGGTAACACGAATAGTCGTTGACCAGAAGAGCGAGATCGAAAAGATACGCGAGCAGATACAGAACATAGAGTGACGGCGCGGGAACGCTCCGTCGTGTCAGCGGTATACCGGCGATTTTGCGCCGCCGGCATGCCGCTTTCTTGTACGCTTTTTTTACTTGACAGGATAAGCAGTTATGTGGTAAAATATAGATATCAGCCATAAATCCGGCTTTAACGAGCATAATAACCAAAACAGACTGAAAGGACGATATATGAAGAAATTTGCATCGATTCTCACAGCGGCGGCTGTTGCTGTTTCCGCAATGACATTCACGGCTTCCGCAGAGGGAGGCTCACTGGTAGTCCTTGGCGATTCCATCACCTCCGGCTACGGACTTGACGGCTACACCGCCGGCGACAACACCAGCGCAGCGGACAGCTTTGCAAACCGCTTAGCTGCGGGATACCAGGATTACAGCAACTTTGCCGTGGACGGCAGGACCTCCGCAGAGCTTCTGACGGCGCTTGACGACGCAGACGTAGCCGCAGCGCTTGCTGGCGCGGACACTATAGTTATCTCCATCGGCGGAAACGACTTTCTTCAGCCTATGATCACCGCGCTCATGACTGCGGCGATGCAGGACCCGGATATCATGAACCTTATGAGCAGCGGAGCCGACGTCAGCGAGGACGATTACGCGGAGTTATTCCAGAAGCTTGCGGAAACTGTTCTGGAAGCCGCAAAGACCGTTGATACGTCCGCTGTCGTTGAAAATATCACGGAGATTTTTGCGAAGCTCGGAAACGCCGCGCCGGAAGCGCAGGTCATCATTCTGACAGTATACGACCCGTTTGAGGGCGTGACCGGAATGGAGATGTTCGACGTAGTTGCGCGGGAGAAGCTGGCTGAGCTGAATTCCGGTATAACAGAGACCGCCACGGCATACGGCGCTGACGTTGTTGACGTATTCGCTGCATTCAAGGGTCACGCGCTTGATTATACGAACATTGCAAGTATGGATATCCACCCGAACAGGGATGGGCATGCGGTGATATATTCCATGCTGAGCGATATCGCGGAAGCTACGTCGGTACCTGCCAGCGGAGCTGCTGGCAGTGACGGCGGTAATTCCACAGCTTCCAACGTCCAGAAGGGAAGCCCGGACACCGGCGCAGAGGGAGTTGCGGTGTTCGCAGGAATCGCTGCACTGGCAGGCGCGGGTATTCTGGTTTCCCGCAGACGTAAATAATCAAAAATGTATTGAAATATGCAGGAAAGTGTGCTATAATTATTCAGAAAGCTGCTGAGTTGCAGCACATTACATAATATGGAGGAAAAAACAATGTCCATGTATATTACCTGCCTTGACCTTGAGGGCGTACTGGTTCCTGAAATCTGGATAGCATTCGCAGAGGCAAGCGGAATCCCGGAGCTTAAGCGTACCACCCGCGACGAGCCGGATTACGACAAGCTGATGAAGTGGCGCCTTGGCATCCTCAAGGAGCACGGCCTTGGTCTGAAGGAGATCCAGGAAACCATTGCGAAAATCGACCCGATGCCCGGTGCAAAGGAATTCCTTGACGAACTGCGTTCTTTCTGCCAGGTCATCATCATCTCCGATACATTTTCCCAGTTTGCAGGTCCTCTCATGAAGAAGCTCGGCATGCCGACCATCTTCTGCAATACGCTGGAAGTTGCTCCGGACGGCGAGATCACCGGCTTCAAGATGCGCTGCGAGAAGTCCAAGCTGACTACCGTAAAGGCTCTCCAGAGCATCGGATTTGAGACGATCGCGAGCGGCGACAGCCACAACGACCTCGGAATGATCCGTGCAAGCAAGGCTGGATTCCTGTTCAAGAGCCCTGACAACATCAAGGCTGACAACCCCGACCTGCCCGCATACGAAACCTATGATGAGCTTATGGCAGCCATCAAAAAGGCAATGGACTAAAAATAACAAAATGCGTCGTTAAATACGGCGCATTTTATATTAATAAATCAAATCGGCTCCGTTTTTCATGGAGCCGATAAATTATTATGTGCTGTGATCTCCGGTGGATTCCCGGAGGATTATGCGGTGTGGGAGTTTATACGTTCCGGTGTCCTTGACATCGGATTTGATGTTGTTTATAAGCTTTTCGATAACTGTCTTTCCCTGGAGGTAACATGGCTGCTCCACTGTCGTAAGATGCGGAATGAACATGTGCGAATACGCAATGTTGTCAAATCCGAAGAAAAGCACGTCCTTTCCGACAGTAATTCCATTGTTCAGCGCATATGTCATTGCGCCAATTGAGATCGTATCAGAGATTGCGAAGATCGCGTCCGGGCGGTCTTTCAGCTTCATGAGCGCTTCGCAGCCGCGGGTGCCGCTGTCAGCGTCGTATCCGCCGTAGTACACAAGATCCGGGTCGAACGGGATACCGCAGGCAGACAGCGCTCGTCTGTAGCCTTTTTCGCGGTCAACGGAGGACTGGCTGCGCGCTTCGGTCGTAAGAAGTCCTATGCGTTTCCTGCCCTTGTCTATCAGAAATTTTGTAGCGTCAAAGCCCGCCTGCTCGTTGTCGATAGTTACGCAGAGTATATCGCAGTTGTCCAGGCGCTCCAGACACATCGCAAGCTGGTACTTTTTCGCAAGCTCGGAGATCGTGCGGCTGTCGAGCTTAGGCGCAAGCAGTACAGCGCCGTCCACAGCCTTTGAGAACAGCATACCGAGCAGGTGCATTTCGTGCTCCGGGTCGTCGCGCGTGGTGGCGATGAGCACATCATAGCCCTGAGCATATGCGGCGTCCTGCATTCCGCGCAATACTTCGGAGTAGAAGCTCTGCTCAGTGGAAGCGATTATCGCAAGTATACGCTTTGTTTCGCTCTTGCGCAGGTCGCGACCGAGGAAGTTCGGGCTGTATCCCAGCTCTTCGACGGCTTTGTTGACCGCCTGCACAGCTTCGTCAGATACGTTGGTCTTTTTGTTCAGCACACGGGAAACCGTGGCAACGGAAACATTTGCAGCCTTTGCCACATCTTTTATGGTAATATTCAAACGGTTTCACCCCTCAAGTCTATTTGTCTATAATATTATAATACACGAAAAGTTAATCGTTTTCAATTGGCAAAATAGACAAAATTGCTTTTGCTGTACGGCTTTTTTGAAATCAATTCCGGGTCATGTGGAAGATAAACGACAAATTTCAATTAAATGTAGCATAAATCTGTGAATGACCAGCTAAGGTCATGTTGTTAAAAAAGCCGAAGTTTTTGAGAAATACCGCCGGTTTTTATTAAGAATGGCGAAAATTTGTGTCACGGGAAAATTAACAGTGTTTCTTCTTGCAAAAGGGGAAAAAAGAGTATATAATATAAAATGAATACGAGTAATACCGCCCGGAAACGGCGCGGTGAATATAAATCGGGTATAATTAAATGAAAACTGTTCTCAAATGGCTGGGAGGATACTTCCGGCGTATCGACTGGATACTGATGCTGATATGCCTGTGCATTTCGGCGTTTGATATCTACCTCCTGGCAGCGCTGAACGAGATAGGCTATGTCAGGCAGGATTATATCGATACTCAGCTGATAGCGTGCATCCTCGGTGTAGGTGCCGCGCTCATCATAGGCATGATAGACTACAAAAGACTTGCGAAATGCTGGTTCATTTATGTACCGGTCGCGGTGATACTACAGCTGCTGCTGTTCACCTCGCTGGGCATAACCAGAGCCGGCGATCTCGCGTGGCTTAATCTCGGATTCACGACGATCCAGCCATCGGAGATACTGAAACTTGCGTTTATACTGTCACTGGCATGGCACATATCAAAGCTCGGAGACAAGATGAACACGCTGCCGCATTTTCTGCTGCTGTGCGCGCATTTCATGGTGCCGTTCGGTATCATCATGATACAGGGCGACGCTGGTTCCGCACTGGTATTCCTGTTTATATTCATCTGTATGATGTTCGCGGGCGGAATGTCCTGGAAATACATCGTTGCGGGTTTGGTTGCGGTACCTGCTGTGGCCTATGTTGCATGGAATTTTGTGATGGAGGATCACCACAGAAAGCGTTTTCAGCTCATCTGGGACACACAGCTGCAGGAGGCTGAGCGCCTGGACAGCTACCTCCAGCAGTACAACGCGAAAATTGCGATGGGATCGGGACAGCTTACAGGACTCGGTACCCACGCCGACGCCTATTACACCTACGTCCCGGAGGGTTACAACGACTTCATCTTTGCATATCTCGGCATGCTGTTCGGATTTATCGGCTGCATGGTACTGGTCATCGCGCTGTCCGTCATGTGCCTGAAGATATTATCCGACGCTTCGCTTGCTGTAGATCCGCTGGGGAAGCTTATCTGCGTGGGCGTTTTCGCGATGTTCCTGTTCCACTGCGTCATCAACATCGCGATGGTGCTTTCAGTAGGTCCTGTGGTGGGGATCCCGCTGCCGTTCGTAAGTTCCGGCGGTACGTCGCTTGTAATGAGCTACGCTTCACTGGGACCGGTGCTCTCGGTGGTTTCGCACCGCGAGAAGAAAAAGCACATGTTCTATGAGGAAAAGGAATAACGTAAATCATGCAGCGCTGCTGCGTTAATTAAAGTCAACCAACGAAAGGTAATACCCAAATGAAACCTGTAATCTCAACCATCAAGGATATCTATCCCGCAAGCCAGGCGGAAGCCCAGAAGCTGCGCTACAAGAACGCCGTAGCTGCTTTCGCGGAGCACTTCGGCTCCATCGGCGAACACCGTTTCTTCTCCGCTCCGGGCAGAACCGAGATCTGCGGAAACCACACCGACCACAACCACGGCAAGGTGTTCGCAGCGAGCGTAAACCTCGACGTTATCGCAGTTGTAGAGCCGACTGACGACGGCAGGATAGTCATTAAATCCGAGGGCTTCCCGGAGGACAGCGTCGAGCTTTCCGCGCTTGACGTCGTAGAGAGCGAGAAGAACACTTCCGCGTCGCTTATCCGTGGCGTTGCAGCCGGCTTCGCAAAGGACGGCTATAAGATCGGCGGGTTCCGCGCATACACCACTTCTGATGTAATGAAGGGCAGCGGACTTTCCTCCTCTGCGGCGTTCGAGGTACTGGTAGGTACTATCCTTTCACACCTGTACAACGGCGGTCAGGTTAACCCCGTGAAGGTTGCTCAGATTTCCCAATATGCCGAGAACGTGTACTTCGGCAAGCCTTCCGGTCTGATGGATCAGATGGCCTCCTCAGTCGGCGGATTCATCGCGATAGACTTCAAGGACACCGAAAGTCCTATCATCGAGAGCGTTCCTGCGGATTTTGAGAAGTTCGGTCACGCGCTGTGCATCGTTGACGCAAAGGGCGACCACGCCGACCTCACCGACGAATATTCCGCAATTCCGCGTGAGATGAAGGCGGTTGCGGGTTACTTCACCTGCGACACTCTGCGCCAGCTCTCCAAGGACGATATCATGCTGAATATCCGCGTTCTGCGCGAGCAGTTCGGCGACCGCGCCGTACTGCGCTCCATTCACTTCTTCGACGAGAACGAGCGCGTTGACAAGGTGGTACACGCGCTTAAATCCGGCAGCTTCGAGGATTTCCTCTCCAGTGTAAAGGAATCCGGTGACAGCTCTTTCAAGTACCTCCAGAATATCTACGCGGCTTCTGATGTGAAGCACCAGTGCCTTTCCATCGCGCTGAACGTCGCTGAATACTCTCTGCACCGCAAGGGCGCATGCAGAGTACACGGCGGAGGTTTCGCAGGAACAATTCAGGCGTTCGTCCCGCTGGATATGCTCCAGCAGTTCAAGATGAACATTGAAAGAACATTCGGCAGCGGATCCTGCCATGTTCTGAGCGTTCGTCCGGTCGGAGGCACGGAAGTACTTATCGAGGAATAAACGGCAGGGGCGGGACCCCTGCGGCCCCGCCCCGTTATCATTCGGTTCTGTACTGTTCCATCTGGGTTATGAGCATCTGATCTACCAGCGCGTCAACGAGTACGCCATTTTCGGTGTATTCCTCGCTGAACACCTTTCCGTTCTCGCGGAGCTTCGCCGAATAGCCCGCCTTGTCGTACGGAAGCAGCAGCTTCATGCGCTTTGCGGTTTCCGGAAGATTCGCGGCGATCACCTGTAACAGGCGGTCGATGCCCTGGTTGTTCTTGGCGCTTATCTTGACCGTGGTGCTGTCCTCCGGGATATGCTCGTTAAGCAGGTCGCACTTGTTGAGCACGGTGACTACCGGTATTTCCGCAGCGCCTAAGTCCGCGAGGGTCTTTAGCGTTACGTCAGCCTTTTCAGCGGCCTCCGGGTCGGCGGCGTCGCAGACGTGGATTATGATGTCCGCGCTGGCGGCTTCCTCAAGGGTCGATTTGAACGCTTCCACCAGGTGGTGCGGCAGACGTCGGATAAGTCCGACGGTATCAATTAGCAGCAGGCTGCGTCCGTCCGGAAGTTCAATGGAGCGCGCTGTCGGGTCGAGGGTCGCAAAGAGCTTGTCCTCGGCGAGTACTCCGGCTCCGGTCAGCAGGTTCAGCAGTGTGGATTTCCCGGCGTTCGTGTAGCCGACTATCGCGCCCACCTGTACGCTGTCTTTCTTGCGGCGGGTACGCGTGAATCCGCGCCGCTCCTCAAGTTCCTTAAGCTCGGCGGAAAGCTTGTCGATACGCCTGCGGATATGCCGGCGGTCGGTTTCAAGCTGAGTTTCGCCAGGACCTCTGGTGCCTATTCCGCCGCCCAGCCTGGACAGCGAAGCGCCGATACCCATGAGCCTTGGCAGGCGGTATTTGAGCTGCGCAAGCTCCACCTGGAGCTTACCCTCGCGGGAAACCGCGCGTCCGGCGAAAATATCAAGAATGAGCATCGTCCGGTCGATGACGCGGATGTCCGTTTCGTCCTCGACGTTACGTATCTGGGACGCGGTAAGTTCGCAGTCGAATATCAGAAGCTCCGCGCCGAGGGAGCCGCAAAGCTCCCTGACCTCCGCAAGCTTGCCCTCGCCGATCACGGTGGCGGCTTCGTAGGCTTCGCGCTTCTGGATAACGCGCGCAAGCTCCTCCGCTCCGGCGGTCTGCGCAAGTTCTGCAAGCTCGTCCATGGAGCTTTCGGCGTCGTATTCACCGGTGTCCGCACCGATGAGTATCGCGCGTGTGAGATGTTTTTCTTCCATAATTACTCCTTACTCATGAACTCTGGTAACGGCAGAGTAATTCCCGTTTCTGCGTGAGTGCAGAACGTCAGTAATTACACACATATCGTAATTATATCAGCAATGGTACGATATGTCAAGAGAATTCTGATGAATAATGCCGCAAGGCAGTTCAATATACAAAAGCAAAAAAAGGACGAAAGTCCGAAAGAAAGGCTGATAGCTTTGAAATTTGAAAGATATGACGTGATCATCGTAGGCACCGGAATTTCCGGAATCTACACCGCACTGAACCTCGCCCCGGACCTTAAGATTCTTATGCTGTCCAAGCGTGAGCTGACTCTCTGCAATTCCGCGCTGGCACAGGGCGGAGTCGCTGCGGTAATGGATAAGGAGAACGACAGCTACGAACTGCACATCAAGGACACCCTTATCGCGGGTCACTACAAGAATAATCTCGATAACGTAAAGATACTTGTCGAGCAGGGACCGACGGATGTAATGCGCCTGAAAGAGAAGTACGGCGTTGAGTTCGACCTAAAGCAGGACGGAAGCATCGAGCTAACCCGCGAGGGCGGACACTCCCGCCGCCGTATCGCTCACCACAAGGATACAACGGGCTTCGAGATTGAAACTAACCTCATCAAGCAGGTGCAGGAGCTGAAGAACGTTACTGTAGTCAACTGGTCGGTACTCTGCCGCCTGGAGAAGCAGGACGGAATGTTCTTCGCTGACGTCCTGGCACACAACGACGAGCCTGGCAGACAGGAGCACCAGTATTACTGCGCGGACGCCGTGGTACTTGCTACCGGCGGTATCGGCAGAGTATACGATTTCACGACGAATTCCGCTATCGCCACCGGCGATGGGATCCAGCTGGCGTACAATCTGGGCGCCGAGATAAAGAACCTCAGTTACGTACAGTTCCACCCGACGGCTTTCGCTGACCGCAAGAACCGCGAGTGCTTCCTGGTTTCCGAGGCGGTCCGCGGTGAGGGCGCGTACCTGCTGAACTGCCACAAGGAGCGTTTCATGCAGAAGTACGAGCCGGAGCGCAAGGAGCTTGCTCCCCGCGATGTGGTTTCCGAGTGCATGATGAAAGAGCAGGCGCTCACCGGAAGCGATGAGTTCTGGCTTGATATTTCATACAAGGACCCCGAATTTGTCAAGGGGCATTTCCCGATGATATACAGCAAGGTGCTGGAAAAGGGCTACGATATGACCAAGGAGCCGTTCCCGGTTTACCCTTGCCAGCATTACCTCATGGGCGGAATCAACGTTGACGGAAAAGGCGCAACGAATATCCCCGGACTGTACGCGGCGGGCGAGTGTTCCCACACTGGCGTCCACGGAAAGAACCGACTTGCCAGCAACTCCCTGCTGGAGGCTCTGGTGTTCTCCCGCCTTATCGCTGAGGACATAACAAAGAACCGCCGCGAGGACGACCGAGTTGCCGTTGAGTACCCGATGGCTTCCCCTGAGGGCAAGCCTCTTCCGCACGGCATCCGCACCGAGATACGCCACATCATGCAGAAAGCGTACTTCATCAAGCCGAATTACGAGGAAGCCGAAAAGGGACTTGCGCGTATTAAGGAGCTCAAAGACCAGGTTTACAACAGCGGCTATGAGATAACCGCGGATTTCGTGGAAACAAAGTCCCTGGTGACAGTGGCATACATAATCCTCTCCGAGGTACTTGAAAGAAAGGGCAAGGACGAATGATACTTTTACCGTTTTACGTTGACGACATTATAAAGACAGCGCTGACCGAGGACATAAACTATATCGACAGCACCGCCGACCTGCTTATCCCGGAGGACAGCATTTCCTCCGCGTACTTCATGTCCAAGGCGGACGGCGTACTGTGCGGACTTGAGGTCGCACTCCGCGTGTTCACGATACTCGACCCCGAAATGAAGATAGAGTGCCATTTCAAGGACGGCGACAAGGTGAAGTACGGCGATATAATCGCGGAGTTCTCCGGACATACCCGCCTTATGCTGAAAGCGGAGCGTACTTCGCTGAATATCCTCCAGCACATGAGCGGCATTTCTACATACACAAATAAGTGCGTGGAGCTTGTAAAGGGCACCAACGCAAGCATTGCGGACACCCGCAAGACCCTGCCGGGACTCCGTCTGCTTCAGAAGTACGCGGTTACAGTAGGCGGCGGCAGAAACCACCGTTACAACCTGACCGACGCGGCAATGCTCAAGGATAACCACATTGACGCATACGGCGGAATCACACCGGCGGTAAATGCGCTCCGTCAGAAGGCGGGTCACATGCTTCAGATAGAGGTCGAAACCAGGAACCTCGACGAGGTTCAGGAGGCGGTAGACTGCGGAGTGAATGTGATCATGCTCGACAACATGGACTGCCCCACTATGGCACAGGCAGTGAAGCTCGTAAACGGACGTGCGAAGCTGGAAGCCAGCGGCAACGTTACGATGGAGAATATCCGCGAGGTCGCAGAGACCGGCGTGGATATCATTTCGCTCGGCGCGCTCACACACAGCGTCAAGGCGTTTGATATCTCCATGAAGTGGAAGAAGTAAAAAATACGGCTGTCCGATTGGTTCGGGCAGCCGCTTTTGTTTCATACTGTAGGGGAGGGGCTTGCCCCTCCCCTACAGGCGACATATTTATATACGGTGATAAGGACAAACCGGACAGACGGTATGTTTTATTCAAAGAATGATATGCACAGTACGGTATCGCCGTTATCTCCGTCCTTTGCTACTCCTATAAACGACACAAGATTGCTGTCCTTGTAAACCATGTAGTAAAGGGAATCGTCTACCTTTTTCAGCTCGAAGCCTTCGTTCATCAGCTCTGCCATGTACAGCTGCATTGCGGCGGTCGCTTCATCGTTGTCGGAGGAGAGCTTGTAGTAATAGATGTCGTCCTCGTATCTCTTGTATTCTGCGCCAAATTCAGTGGAAGGCTTCTTCATTTCGGGCACTTCCGTAAAGTATTCCGCGGGCGACGACTGCGGCTCCTGTGATATTGATTCCTGCTGTGAAACGGAGTCAGCCGGGCTTTCAGTGCTTTCGTTATTGCCGCAGGCTGTTGCGCAGAGCACCATGCAGACGCACAGAGCGGTCAGGGTCAGTTTTCTTTTCATATTTTATTAACCTCCAATATTCTGCGCAAAATTCTCTGCATTCGGCAGATATTTTGCGTTTTTCTTATTATATCACAGAATATTCTACCTGTCAAGCAGAAAATCTATTTGGCAGGCAGTTTTTATTTACCTGCGTTCCTGTTATCATGTAATGGGGTGAGTGTTATGACGATAGATTACACTGAAGTTGGCAAGCGTATCGCTGCGCGCCGCAAGGAGCTTGGACTAAAGCAGTACCAGGTATGCGAGATGATAGACGTGAATTACAAGTATCTTTCCAACCTGGAAACAGGACGTTCCGCGCCGAGCCTGGAGCTTATCATGAGCCTGTGCCGTGCGCTGGATACATCTCCCGACCATCTGCTGACCGGGACAGACAGACCGCGCCAGACTACGGAGGATATTTCAGAAAAAATAAAGAAGCTGAACGAAAAGAATCGTCAGCTTCTTGGCGGAATATTGGATCTGATGATAGAACAGCAGTAAGGCGGAGCGATCCGCCTTATCTTTTTAGTGCGGCAGCTTCATATTGGCGAGCTGCGGGAATTCGTTTTTGCGTATTTCGGCGATACGGTTGTCAATCCGGCTGCGTGCGGCGCCGGGAAGTCCGTCGAACTGCGGTTCCACGCCGAAGAACGCCTTTATCATTACCGCCGCGAATGCGTTGCAGTCCACGATGGATGGCTGAATGCTATAATCGTGCAGGGATACCTCAGATCCGGACTTGAAATCCCCGAAGTACAGCTCGTTGTTCGCGCGGCGCTGCCATTCCCGGCGGAGTTCGAAGCATACGGAGAACAGCTGGTCAAACGACGGGTTTTTCATCTTGCGCAGGTAGAGCTGCTTTCCGTCCGGCGTGAGCCGCGCCTGCTGCCCGGACTGGAGCGCGTTGTCGTTGTAGAATACCGTAGGCATTGGTATACGCAGCATTCCGCTGACCATTTTGATGTAGTTGTTTATCATGTTATCACCTCAGAATAATGTCAGCTGCTCGCTCTCCGGAAATTCCCGCAGATACGCGAATAATTTTTCGGGAACATGCAGCATGCCGTATTTTTCGCACTCGCCGTGGAAGATTTTGAGAAGCCGCGCCGTGTCCGGGGAGGGCAGTTCGTAGAAACTCACGAAGCGCTGGATATAACGCTCCTTCAGTCCGGGGAAGTGCTGGTCGAGCGCTCTGTAGAAGTACTCGCGGCTTCCCTCGCGCAGAGTCAGTCCCATTCCGAACGCCATGATTCCGACGCAGCCCGCGCGCCGGGCAAGTTCCAGGATACCCCGTACGTTCTCCTCAGTGTCGTTGATGAATGGCAGCAGCGGCGACAGCCATATGACCGTCGGGATACCGCGTTCGCGCATTTCGCACAGCACCTCGAACCTCCGCGAAGTCGGACAGACATTCGGCTCTATTACGCGGCACAGATCATCGTCCAGGGTGGTCAGTGTCATCTGAACCACCGCCTTTGACTTGTGGTTTATCTCGTCAAGCAGGTCGATGTCCCGCATTACAAGGTCGGATTTCGTCAGCAGGCTAACGCCGAATTCGTACTGCGAGATAAGCTCAAGACAGCGCCGGGTGAGCTTCAGCTCCTTTTCCGCGTGGAGATACGGGTCGCACATCGCGCCGGTGCCTATCATGCAGCGTTTGCGCTTTGAGCGCAGAGCGGCTTCCAGAAGCTGCGGCGCGTTCTCCTTGACCTCTATGTCCTCGAAGTCGTGCGGCATCTGGTAGCATTCGCTGCGGGAGTCGCAGTAGATACAGCCGTGCGTGCACCCGCGGTAGATGTTCATGCCGTTCTCCGCAGAAAGTATGCCCTTTGCCTGCACCATGTGCATAGTATCACCGCCGTTCACTCTGAACTTCAATATGAACATTATACAACATTATGACGGATATGTCAATAATCCGCCCGGCAAATGCCTGCGGTTTTTGCAAAGCGTAAAAATACGCCGTATGGCTGAAAAATCCCTTGACAAATCCGCGCAAGTAGTATATAATAACTAGTAACAGCGATGCACCGGTCAGGTGTATCTAGGCAGAAATCAATGGCTTTTAAGGCGGCACCGTGAGGCCGGCAAGGTTGTGATTTTCGTATAGGGGGAGTTGCGTCGCAGGCGGCGCAGCGCTTGTTGTACACAGATATCATCAGCCGGCCGTATATCAACGGGCGGCTGTTTTTGTCGGAGCCAGCGGAAAGGCAGTGATATCAATGTGCACCGTCGAGGGTCTTGAATTAAAGGCGGAAATAATGGACGAAAGCTCGATGGCAAGGGCAGTCACCCGTATTTCGTTTGAAATGATCGAACGCAACAAGGGTACTGACGGTCTTTGTCTTATCGGGCTTTTTTCGCGCGGCGCGGTCCTCGCAAAGCGCATTGCCGCGAAGCTCTCGGAGATCGACGGCAGCGAGATACCCGTCGGACTTCTTGATATCACTCCGTTCCGGGACGACAAGCCCCGCGGCGGCTGCCCGGACAGCAGCGAGATACCGTTTGACATAACGGACAAGCGCGTTATCATCGTTGACGACGTTATCTTTACCGGGCGTACGGCGCGGGCCGCCATTGACGCGATAATGTTCCGGGGCAGACCCACGCTGATACAGCTGGCGGCGCTTGTTGACCGAGGACACAGGGAACTTCCGATACGCGCGGACTACATCGGTAAGAATCTTCCAACGTCCCGTGAAGAAAAGGTCAAGGTGCTTGTAAAGGAGCTTGACGGCTGCGACAAGGTGGTTATCTACACACGATGTCCCGAAAAATGATCGACGGACTCACGGCAACACCACACAAAGACCATAATTAGTATTTTGCACGTGTCTTGCTTGCATATTTTCCGTTATCTTGCACAATTCGTCCTTGCAAGGCGATAGCCTTGCGGCGTCCTCATTGTACAATCTGACGAAAAATCTGACTGCGCAATACACGCACAATCTTTGTGAGGTATTGCCTTGCATAAACGGAAAATACGATACAGGGAGGTCATAATGGACTTATTACTGAAAAACGGCTATATTGTGGACAGCGCCAACAGTTTTGAGGGCAGGGCGGATATCCTGGTGCACGATAACCTTATACGCGAGGTCGGACAGAACATCTCTGATCCGGACGCGCAGGTGATAGACTGCAAGGGACTGACGGTGATCCCCGGAATATGCGACATGCATGTGCATTTCCGCGATCCCGGCCAGACCCACAAGGAGGACATTATCACCGGCGGAAACGCAGCGGCGGCAGGTGGCGTAACAGCCGTGGCATGCATGCCGAACACCATTCCGACGGTGGACAGCGCGGAGACCGTTCGCTACATCATCGAAAAGGCTAAGAACGCCAGAACCCGCGTGTATCCAGTCGGCAGCATAACCAAGGGGCTTGAGGGCGTCGAGCTGTGCGATTTCAAGGAGCTGCACGACGCAGGCTGCGTTGCGGTATCCGACGACGGCAGACCCGTAAGGAATGCCCGCATTATGGCGGAAGCGATGGTAAAGGCTCATTACGCAGGGCTTAAAGTTATCTCCCACTGCGAGGATCTTGATATTGTGAACGGCGGCATCATGAACGCCGGCAAGGTGTCAAAGGAACTCGGCGTAAAGGGAATACACCGCCTCAGCGAGGATATAATCACCGAGCGCGAGATAACTCTCGCAGCTGACCTGGAGGTGCCGATACACATTGCGCACGTTTCCACCGCGCAGAGCATGCAGAATATACGTACGGCGGCACGCTTCGGCACTATGGTAACATGCGAGACCGCACCGCATTACTTCATGCTGACTGACGAACTCCTGAGGAGCCGCGACGCGGACTACCGCATGAATCCTCCGCTCCGCACGGCGGCTGACGTACAGGCGATAACAGAGGGCGTTATCGACGGCACTATCGACTGCATAATCACCGACCATGCTCCCCACGCGCCGGAGGAAAAGGCGGATTTCGAAAAGGCTCCGAACGGCGTCGTAGGACTGGAAACATCGCTTGCGGCAACACTCACAGCACTCTACCATACCGGCAAGATCTCGCTCCAGAGGATAGTTACGCTTATGTGTGTGAATCCGCGCAGGATTCTTTCTATCCCCGGCGGCTCGCTGAAGCCCGGAGATCTTGCGGATATCTGCATATTCGACCCGGACGAGGAATGGGTAGTGGATCCGGCGAAGCTGCACTCCAAATCGAAAAATACCTGCTTCAAGGGAATGACCCTCAAGGGCAGGGTAAAATACACAGTATTAGACGGAAAAATAGTTTATACCGACGGCGACTGACCGTAAAGAAAGGAAGAATTAAATGTCACTTGACAGACTCATCGAAAAGATCGAAAAGACCCAGAATCCCTCCGTTGCAGGACTTGACCCCAAGCTTGCATACGTTCCGGATTTCATCAAGGAAAAGTGCTTTGAGAAGTACGGCGAGACCCTCAAGGGCGCCGCAAAGGCTCTGTTGGAGTTCAATAAGGGACTCATCGACGCGCTGTACGATATCGTTCCCGCTGTAAAGCCCCAGGCTGCTTATTATGAGATGTACGGACCGGCTGGCGTAAAGACCCTCTACAAGACCCAGGAGTACGCGCGCAGCAAGGGAATGTATGTAATCACAGACGGCAAGCGCAATGACATCGGCACAACGATGGAAGCATACGCAGCTGCACACCTCGGCAAGGTGCAGGTCGGCAGCCAGACCTATGAGCCGTTCCTCGGCGATGCGCTGACTGTAAACGGATACCTCGGCAGCGACGGTATCAAGCCGCTGCTGGCTACCTGCCGCGATAACGACAAGGGTATCTTCGTGCTTGTAAAGACGTCCAATCCCAGCTCCGGCGAGCTTCAGGACAAGAAAATCGACGGCGTGACCATCTATGAGACCATGGGTCATATGTGCGAGGAATGGGGCAAGGATCTGCCCGGCGTTTACGGATATTCCGGCGTAGGCGCGGTAGTCGGCGCGACATACCCCGAGCAGCTGAAGTACCTGCGCGAAAAGCTCCCGACAACATTCTTCCTTATTCCGGGCTACGGCGCACAGGGCGCGGGCGCCAAGGATATCGCAGGTGCTTTCGATAAGAACGGTCTGGGCGGCATTGTAAACAGCTCCAGAGGAATTATGTGCGCTTACCAGAAGGAGAAGTGCGACGAGCACGAATTCGCTGAGGCAGCGCGCCGTGAAGCTATCCGCATGAGAGATGAGATCATGGGCATAGTAGGAAAGATCAGCATAAACAAGTAATTACACCCATACAGAGATATACCCCCCCGGCGCACAGTGCCGGGGGATAAAGGGAGTCCCGTGATACAGTTAATTAACCAGTACATGGAGGAAAACAAATGATATTCGAGAACAAAAAGAAAGCGACGCTCATTCTTGCGGACGGCACAGAGTTCGAGGGCAGGGCGTTCGGCGCGGACGGCTCAGTTGTCGGTGAGATAGTATTCACCACTGCGATGGTAGGCTACCAGGAAACACTGACTGACCCCAGCTACTGCGGACAGATCGTCACCCAGACATTCCCGCTGATAGGAAACTACGGCGTGAACTCCATCGACCCTGAGTCCAACGGGAGCGTTGTCAGCGGCTACATCGTAAGAGAGCAGTGCGAGAACCCGTCGAACTTCCGCTGCGAGGGCGACCTTGACAGCTACCTCAAGAAGTACAACATCATCGGTATCTACGATATCGACACCCGTCACCTCACGAAGATAATCCGTGAGAGCGGCGTAATGAACGGTGCGATAGTCCATGGCGATTTCGACAGGGAAGCGCTCCTTGCGCAGATACGCGAGTATAATGTCGGAAAGGTAGTTCCGAAAGTCAGCGTAAAGGCTAAGGAATACTATCCCGCTGAGAACGCAAAATATAATGTAGTGCTGATGGATTACGGCTACAAGTTCAATATCCGCCGCGAGCTGGTAAAGCGCGGATGTAATGTGACTGTAATGCCGTGGAACTCCACCGCAGACGAGATAAAGGCGCTGAATCCGGACGGCATAATGCTCTCGAACGGCCCCGGCGACCCTGCGGACAATACCGAGGCTATCCAGACCCTCCACGACCTTATCCCGGCCCAGATACCCACATTCGGAATCTGCCTGGGACATCAGCTCCTGGCTCTTGCGAACGGCGCTAAGACCGAGAAGCTGAAATACGGTCATCGTGGCGGCAACCAGCCGGTCAAGGATCTCGCGCTTGACAGAACATTCATTACTTCCCAGAACCACGGCTACGCAGTCGTAAGCGACAGCGTTCCTGCCGAGGCGGGCGAGGTAAGTCACATAAACGGCAACGACGGCACCTGCGAGGGCGTGCGTTATCACAACGCGCCTGCGTTCACAGTGCAGTTCCACCCGGAGGCATGTGGCGGCCCCAAGGATACCGCCTACCTGTTCGACGAGTTTATTGATCTGATGGAGGGTAAAAAGTCATGCCGTTAAGAAGTGATATCAAGAAAGTACTGGTTATAGGCTCCGGTCCTATCGTAATCGGACAGGCTGCGGAGTTTGACTATGCGGGCACACAGGCGTGCCGCGCACTCAAGCAGGAGGGTCTGGAGGTCGTACTTATAAATTCCAACCCTGCTACTATCATGACGGACAAGCACATGGCGGACAAAATTTACATCGAGCCGCTGACCCTGGATGTCGTAAAGAGAGTAATCGAGATCGAAAAGCCGGACAGCGTGCTTTCCAACCTCGGCGGTCAGACCGGTCTGACGCTCTCCATGGAGCTTGCAGAGTGCGGTTTCCTGGCTGAGCACAACGTTAAGCTGCTCGGTTCTAACCCCGAGACCATCCACAAGGCAGAGGACAGACAGGCATTCAAGGACACCATGGAGAAGATAGGTCAGCCCTGCATTCCGTCCAAGGTCGTTGAAACCGTTGAGGACGCGATGGACTTCGCCGAAGTTATCCACTACCCGGTAATCGTAAGACCTGCGTTCACCCTGGGCGGCACCGGCGGCGGTATCGCGCAGACTCCCGATGAACTTCATGAGATCGCGACTAACGGTCTGCGCCTTTCTCCTATCACACAGATACTGGTTGAGAAGTGCATCTCCGGCTGGAAGGAGATAGAGTTTGAGGTAATGCGCGACAGCAAGGGCAACGTAATCACAGTCTGCTCCATGGAGAACTTCGACCCGGTCGGCGTTCACACCGGCGACTCTATCGTTGTCGCTCCCTGCGTAACGCTTGCCGATAAGGAATATCAGATGCTGCGTACCGCGGCAATCAATATAATCCAGGAGCTCAAGGTAGAGGGCGGCTGCAACTGTCAGTTCGCGCTCAAGCCCGACAGCTTCGATTATGCAGTAATTGAGGTAAATCCGAGAGTTTCTCGTTCCTCCGCGCTGGCTTCCAAGGCGACAGGATATCCTATCGCAAAGGTTGCTGCACGTATCGCCGTCGGCTATACCCTCGACGAGATAGTGAACCAGGTAACTGGCAAGACCTACGCATGCTTTGAGCCGGCGCTTGACTATCTGGTAGTAAAGTTCCCGAAGTGGCCGTTCGATAAGTTCGTTTACGCGAAAAAGACCCTCGGCACCCAGATGAAGGCTACCGGCGAGATAATGGCCATCGCTCCGAGCTTTGAAGCCGGCATGATGAAAGCCGTACGCTCCATCGAGCTTGGCATGGACACCATGACCAAGGAGGATTTCGTAAAGCTCACCGACGAGGAGATAATGAAGAAGCTGGAGGACATTGACGTTGACCGTTCCTTCTGCGTATTTGAAGCACTCAAGCGCGGTATTTCCATCGACGTTATCCACAGCATCACAAAGATAGACAAGTGGTTCATCAGCAAGCTGAACAACCTCGTACAGCTGGAGAAGTGGCTGGCTGAGGGCGAGCTGACCCAGGAAAAGTACGACATGGCGAAGAAGTACTGCTACCTCGACAGCACCATCGAGCGCATTTCCGGTCAGAAGATAAAGGAGCGCCGCCTCGCAGTGTACAAGATGGTCGATACCTGTGCAGCTGAGTTCTCTGCAAGCACTCCTTACTTCTACAATACCTTCGACCGCGAGAATGAAGCGGCTGAGTTCATCGAACAGCACCCCACCGACAAGAAGAAGGTCATCGTGTTCGGCTCCGGTCCTATCAGAATCGGTCAGGGTATCGAGTTCGACTACTGCTCCGTTCACTGCGTATGGACGCTGAAAGAAGAGGGTTGTGAGGCGATAATCTGCAACAACAACCCGGAAACTGTTTCCACCGACTTCGACACAGGCGACAGACTTTACTTCGACCCGCTGACCAAGGAGGACGTTGAAGCCCTCATCGCAACTGAGAAGCCCTACGGCGTTGTAGTTCAGTTCGGCGGACAGACTGCCATCAAGCTGATAAAGCACCTCACCGCTCTTGGCGTGCGTATTCTTGGTACCTCCGCTGCGGACGTTGACGCAGCAGAGGACAGAGAGCTGTTCGACGAACTGCTTGAAAAGTGCAACATTCCGCGTCCTAAGGGAAGCACAGTGTTCACCACTGAGGAAGCGCTCAAGACTGCCAACGAGCTTGGATATCCGGTACTGCTCCGTCCGTCCTACGTTCTCGGCGGTCAGAACATGATAATCGCGCACTGCGACAGCGACGTCACCGAGTACATGACGATAATCACCAGCCACAAGCTGGAGAACCCGGTGCTCATCGATAAGTACATGATGGGTACCGAGGTCGAGGTAGACGCTATCTGTGACGGCGAGGACTTCCTTATCCCTGGTATCATGGAGCACATCGAGCGCGCAGGTATCCACTCCGGCGACTCCATCTCCATCTACCCCGCACAGACGCTTTCAGAGCACATCAAGCGCGTTATCATCGACTACACTGAGAAGCTCGCAAAGGCCCTGCATGTAGTCGGTCTGGTGAATATCCAGTACGTTGTTTACGACCACGAGGTATTCGTTATCGAGGTCAACCCGCGTTCTTCCAGAACCGTTCCGTATATCAGTAAGGTAACTGGCGTGAACATGGTGGACATCGCGACTAAGATAATCCTCGGCGCAAAGCTGAAGGACATGGGCTACAAGAGCGGTCTGTACCCTGTCGGCGATTACATCGCAGTCAAGGTGCCGGTATTCAGCTTTGAGAAGCTCAACGACGTTGATAACCAGCTCGGTCCGGAGATGAAGTCCACCGGCGAGTGCCTGGGTATCGCAAAGACATTCAGCGAGGCTCTGTTAAAGGGACTTATCGCCGCAGGCTACAAGCTGTACCACGAGGGCGGCGTGCTGATATCCGTCAAGGACGGCGACAAGCATGAGATAATCGAGATCGCAAGCCGCTTTGAGGCTCTTGGATTCAAGATATACGCTACCAGCGGCACTGCCTCCGTGCTCAACAGAAATATGATCGCGGCAAGCCACGCCTACAGAATAGGCAAGGGTGATCCGGACGTTATCCAGCTTCTGGAGAGCGGAAAGATACAGTATGTAATCTCCACCTCCGAGACCGGCAGACAGCCGTCCCGCGACAGCGTAAAGATGCGCCGCAAGGCTGTTGAGCGCTCCATTGCGTGCCTTACAGCCATCGACACCGCGA
>CAKSHT010000010.1 GCA_934457235.1 uncultured Oscillospiraceae bacterium | reverse complement strand
GGATTTTCCGCGTCCACGTTATACACATAAACAAACGTTACCTCCGGGAGGTTCTGAACGCTGTCGCCGTGGACTATCACCCGGAAGCTGCTGCAATCCTGGAGCGCAAACGCCGCCTCGGACGCGTCGCCCTTTACGATAGGGTCGATGACCTGCTGGCGCTGAATGAAAATAGGGTCGGTGTTATCCGCCGCCTGCTCGTTGTCGTATACGTTCTGTGCCGCGATGACCGTTCCGTTAGTTACCACCGTGCTGAGGTTCATGTCCTTGTAGCGGTAGTCCGGGACGGCTTCGTTGCCGTTCTCGTCTATCCCGTTGAACACGCTGCCGTTGATGATGTAGGTGGAAGTGTCTATCTGCTCGACTGACACAGTGAACACCGGCGCATAAATTATGTTCTGGTACTGCGCCAGAACTTCCGTGAGGTCAGTGACCTGCACCGAGCCGTCCTGGGATTCGTTCATCTTGACTATTATCTCGGAGAGCGTTTCATTCGCCGAAAGATCCGTCGTATAGACCCTGGTGACTGACGCCGATGTGCCCGTTTCATTCTGCACGTCGCCGCAGAATATCATCTCCCTGGCGTTGAGCATAAGGATAAGGTACGCGATAAGCCCCAGGAGCACCAGCGCTATCAGAACAATTCCTATTACAATCTTCATAAGTCGTTATCCTCAGATACAATACAGATTGGTGTCCCAATCCGGAATATACGGGTGATGCCGCAGATAAAACCTGTATTTCCTGTTTATCCCGGCGATCTGGAGCGGAATGGCGAACATATCCTCGTTGCGGTGATACAGCGCCACGGAAAGCTTCGGACGGTATGCCGAGATAGTCTCCCGCGCTCCCTCTATCGCCTTTTCCTCGCTGCCCTCGACATCGTATTTTATGAACGTCGCGGCGTCGCCCTGGAGCATATGGTCAACGCTCATCATATTGACCTCGCGGTATCTCGCGGGATTTGCCGCGCGCACCGGGTCGTTTTCGTCCACCTTGGAGCTTCTCCCCGACCGCAGGCTGAACCGCATTACCGTTTCGCTGTCCCACGCGCCGCAGTTATAAGCCTCCAGCAGCCCGGAGCCTATCATATACAGACGGCGCTTCAGCTTCACGTAATTCCGGTGATCCGGCTCCATCGCATATATCTTGCGGAAGTGCATGCCCGTTTCGTTGAGGAACTTCACTATAGTGTCGCCGTTGTATGCGCCGAGGTCAACGTAGGTTTCCTCCGCGCCTATTTTCAGCAGGTCGTACATTTCCTCCTCCGGGCTTTCGCACTGCCGGAGGTACTCAAGCTTTCCGCTCAGCTTATAGCGGATAACATTTTCGAACACGAGCTTCGACTGTTCGTCCGCCAGCATTCCATACACCCTGGAAAGCTCCTCGCGGTGCTCCCTCGCGTAATCCAGCGTGAAAAGCCCGTCGCCCACCACCGGAACGTTCGGCGCATAAAGCTCATGCTTTTCCGCTATGCTGTAGATATGCTCCATGACTTCCGGCAGCTGACTGCCGAAGCACACGAGTATCAGGAAATCCTCGCCGTAAAGCTCCTCTATCTCCGAGAGCTTCTTCACACGGCAGCCCAGGAAGCTGTGACCGCGCACGAACTCATCGCTCGCCATGATGTCAGCAACGGGTACGCCGATGCCGTCCAGCACTGATTTTATCTTCTCCGCGCCGTCGCCCATGCCGTAGAGCACAATTTTCTTATCCGTCTGCCCCAGGTAATCCCACAGGCAGGTGTCTATCTCATCAAGGAAAAATGCCATTTCATGCCTCTCTGCGGTCACATCATTCTGACGCGCTCCGCCTCTTTCACGCACTGGACGAATGCCTCGGAAACCTTGGAGCTGTCCAGGTGATATTTTTCTACATATTTATCCACAGTCGCCCAGTCCGCCTTTTCATAGCTGTATGCCAGGTCGAACACATCGCTGTAGACTCCGCCTCTGCCCATAAGGCCGTTCTTTATCTCCGGGGTCAGCGGGAATTCCTCCAGAGCCTGCGCCAGGGCGCGTTCTCCGCCGTATGTCACCATCGACAGAAGTCCCATCAGATAGAACGCGTCCGCGTCGCCGGCGGCCTCCGGTATCATCAGCGCCAGCCGCTTGCAGAACTTCGCCAGCAGGCAGGATATACGCATAAGCTCCACGTTGTCGCTGTGGGTTATGCGCTGCATACCCATGAGGTATATCCACTCCCGCAGGTAGTCCAGACCGAGTATCACAAGCGCCTGCCCGATGGAGCTGACGCGGTTGCGCACACCGAAATACACGGAATTTATCAGTCTGAGAAGTCTTTGACACATAGCGGTGTCGCAGGAGATAACGTCAACGATGTCGCTGAACTCCGGCTCCGGCTGTGAAACCAGCTGCATTACCCGCATGAAATTCACGGGCAGCGGAGTTAAGGCGTTCTTGGACATTATGGTAGGCTTTGCGAAATAGTAACCCTGCATGAAACTGCATCCGAGCTTCTTCGCCCACTCGAATTCCTCCTGGCTCTCTATCTTCTCCGCCAGCATAAGCTTGTTGCAGTAGCGGCAGATGTACGCCGTTTCCTCAATGGATTTCTGCGGAGTGCGGAAGTCTATCTTGACTATGTCGCCAAGCTCAAAAAGCTGGCTGTAGCTGTTGTCGTATTCGAAGTCGTCCAGCGCCAGGGTATAACCGCGCTCCTTAAGCTCCTGACAGGCGCCGAGCAGCTGCTCGTCCATCATGAGGTTTTCAAGCACCTCGACGACGACAAGCTCCGGGGATATCATCTTCGGAACGCCGCGCTTCAGAAGGTTGGACGTGAAATTGATGAACGCCTTGTGCTTGCCGATGATCTCCGAGATGTTCAGCCCGAAAAACGCATTGGTGACTACGTCTGCGGTGGAAGCGTCACCGTCAAGTCCGGTATATTCATTCTGCTTGCCGTTGCTGCGATAAAGCAGCTCGTAGCCGTAAACATGGTTGTCTGTATCGAAAATAGGCTGTCGCGCCATATACACGTCCATGAAGCACACCTCTCCCCTGGGGTACATATTATAGTCCGATTATAATTATACAGTATTTCGCATTTTTTTTCAAGCGCCGTGAATATCAAAACATGTTTTTTTGGCAATTTGGGAATATTGCACAATCCTGGTCGTGCAGATTTGACAACACGAAGCTCCCGCAAATAAAAAAAGCCGTGTATCCACGGCGCCAGCTTGTCGAAAAAGTATCTTTTGCCCGCGAAGCGGGCATTTGAAATCCATTTTTTGACCCAGCTTTGCCGGGTCAAAAAATACTTCTATCCGCGCAAGTGTGCGGTTTGTCGGCTTTGCCGACAAACCGTGCGCGCGGCGTGGATGTTCGGCGGAAAAGTCCCAACGGGACTTTTTCGACGGTCTCACGCCGTGTATCCACGGCGCATATCATATAAAAAGAAAGCCGCCACGATGTCCCGGGGCGGTCAAGATAGCGGCGTGTGAACGTGGACGTATTCTTCCACCTCAGATGACCTGCTATTATCTTAATTATATTATAGCACATTTATTTGTGCTAGCCAACTGTGCAATATGCACAAATTGCTGTGCGAAAACCCGTTATAATTTGTGCATTCACTACCTTGTAAAACAAAATACCTTGTGGTATAATAAGATCACGGAACAGGGAGAAATGTTCCGGATTTTTTGAGCAGGCTACCTTGCAAGGCAAAGTACCTTGAAAGACAAGGATAACCTCCGGAGGTGAAACATGAACTCTCAGCTGAAGCGCGGGACACTGGAGCTGTGCGTTCTTTCGATATTATGCGACAGCGACTGCTACGGCTATGAGCTGGTGAACAGGATATCCGGCTGTATGCAGATGACCGAGGGAACGATATATCCGCTGATGAAGCGGCTGAAGGACAACGGGCTGATAGATTCCTACATAGTGGAATCGCAGGAAGGCCCTCCGCGTAAATATTACAAAATTACCGAAACAGGCAGAAATGAAAAGGAAACGCTTTTAAAGGAATGGTTTGAGTTTGTTGACAGCATAAACGCGCTGCTGAAAGGGGACAAGGAACAATGATAGCAAAGAACAAGGGTGACTTTCTGTACCAGCTGCACAACGAGCTGCACAGGATAGGAATAGACGATGACGAGGACATATTCTCGGATTTCGAGGAGCACTTCAAGGAGAGCCAGGAAGCCGGATTATCCGAGGAGGAAACCTGCGAGAAACTCGGCGACGTCAAGGAGATCGCGCGGAATTATCTGGATATCCCCAGCACCCGGCTGAACTCCATCGTGGCGGACGCCGTGGCAAATCAGAGGATATCCCTCACGAAGCCCGGCGAGAAGCTCCCGGCGGATCTCTCGCTAGTAAAGGACGAAACCGCTCCCGAACAGCCCGCGATACGCGAATTCACGCCGGAACACATCATGGAGGAGCCGGAAAATCCTGCGCCGGTATCTCCCAGAGTGGAGCTTAACAAGGACAGCGCCCACGTCCGGGAATTCACGCCGGAGCACATCGCATACGAACCTGACCCGCCGAAGCCACGGGAGGTCACTCCCGAACACATCGCGCCGGAACAGCCCGCGCCCGCCGCGAGTTCGGCGGATACGCGCTACCAGTACGGCAGCGTACCGCGCCAGACTGACGATATGCACGCGAATTCCACCAATTCCCGCACCGGAGAAGTTCCTCCCCAGTGCGTTCCCCCGGTAGGAAACCACGCAAAGGACGGCGGCTTCAAGTTCAGCGACGTCAAGGGCAGACCCGCCAATGTCAACGTTGGTAAGCTCATTGGCTGCCTGGTACTAGATGTGTTTTTATGGTCATGGCTTCTTCCGATGGTTATTTCGCTCATATTCGGCGTTATCGGCGCCGCTGCTCTCAGCCTGTTCACCGGCGGACTGACGCAGCTTGGCAACGAATATTTCAATATCATAAGCCGCATTCTTCTCTGCATTGGAATGGTGAGCGGCTCCGTGCTGGTGGGCTGCGTGATATTCGGTTTGTGCAAGGCGGTTTTCTACTGGATAAAACATATAGTCATAGATCATGTCAAGGCTATATATGATCTGTAAGGAGGCACAGAGATGAAAGTTATTCTGAAAATATTCATTCCGCTGTGCGTCGTTTCGTTCATCGCATTCGGGATATCCGTTGCAGTGTTCGGCGTGAACAAAAACGCCGGGTACGGCGTCGGCAGTAACCAGTCCAGCTCATACCAGGTAGACGGCGAATATACGGGCATTGAAGCGAACATCGGCTCATATGAGCTGGTGCTCTCCCCGTACTCCGGCAGCACGACGGAGGTGAACATTACCGGCAGCGACGCGGATATCCGCAAGATAAATGTCGGACTTAACGGCGACACCCTCGTTATCTCAACAAGCAGCTACGGTGGTATCGACTTCTCCTCATGGATAAACTGGATAATGAACAGAGGACGGAACACGACCGTAAACGTATCCGTCCCCGACAAGATATACGATCGGCTGACTATCGGCATGACCTCCGGTTACGCCGAGTCCGTAGGAGTTTCCGCAAAGAACGTGGAGCTTTCCACGACCTCTGGTCATATGAAATACCTCCAGCCGGATATCACCACCGACAGCCTTACGATAAAGACTACCTCCGGTTCGATAACCGCGCTGAATGCAGCCACCAAGTCATATGATATCCGCGCGACTTCCGGTGATATAAACGTATCATCGCTGACCGGCACCGGAAATATCCGCGTATCCTCCGGCGACCTGCAGATCGGATTTAAGGAGCTTACCGGCGACTGCTACGTGAATATGACCTCCGGCGACGTCGCCCTCGGACTTCCCTGGGACACCTCCGCGAATATCCATTGCAGCAAGACCTCCGGCGATGTCGTGATGACAACGTTTGACGGCACTGAAACAAACTCCGTGGCGGTTGAAAGCGGAGATATCGTACTCGGCAGCGGCGGAAACAAGATAAACGTTACCCTCACCTCCGGAGATATCGAACTGATACGCGCCAGAAACGAGGATTATTTCAGCAGCTCCTATGAATACTATTTCGATGAGAGCGCTCACGCTGAAACCACCTCCATCTATCCGGGAACGGCGCCTGAAGGTATCGCAGCCGTTGAAGAGATCACGAATGCGGCAGGCGATAACATTGATTCAGCAGCCTCCGTAATAGAGGCAAACATCGAATCCGCAGCTTCCATAGTGGAAGAAAACATTGACAGGGCATTCAATTACATCAACTGACAAACGCTTAATACTGAAAGGAGTATTACCATGGCAGACAAGCAGACCTATACATTTTCCAACGATATAGACACCGTGGAGCTAAGCTCCCTGGGCGCAAAGATAGTGGTTATCCCGCAGGAGCGCCCCGACATCTACGTTGAATACGACAACCCCAAGGACGCGCCGGAATTCTGCGCGGTGCTCTCCGGAAAGACTCTGACGCTCAAGGAAAGCTTCAGCTTCAGCATTTTCGGCAACAAGCCCGCAGACGGCTACTCCATCACCGCATATCTCCCGTTAAAGACATTCCAGCGCATAAAGATAAACACCGCCAGCGGCGGCGTGGAGGTCGGCGAGGTATCCGCGGATGAATTCAGCCTTAACACCGCCAGCGGAAACATCAACGTAAATGCGTTCTTCAATAACGTGAAGCTCCAGTCCGCCAGCGGAAACATCACGCTGACAAACCCGCTCGCAGACGCTCCCGCTTCCGGGGTTTCCCTCGAAAAGGAGGAAGTTCCGGCGGTATACACCGCGCGTTCGCTGCACGTATGCACCGTCAGCGGCAACGCCACCGTTACCGGCTACCGCGCCGAGGAATTCGGCGTGCACTCCGTATCCGGCAGAACTACAGTCACCGGAATTTCCGGCCGTGGCAGCGTATCTGTTACCAGCGGAAATGTTGATATATCCTACGCCGAGTGGAACAACGACCTCAGCGTCAGCCTCATCAGCGGAAACGTGAACGTCACCCTGCCGGAAAACTCCGGAGTTACACTCAATATAAGCGGCGTATCCGGCTCCGTGCGCACCGACCTCGGTCAGACGAAGGGCAATTTCCTTAACCTCGGCAAGGGGACCAACGGTGATTTCGGCGGCGAGAACAGACATAAGCTCGACGCGTCCCTCACCAGCGGTACTGTTACCGTTGCACAGGCATAACAAGCTTTCTCCTTTCCCCCAATATAAATGCACCGGCGTGTTGCTGCGCCGGCGCGAGGGAAAATAATTCTTTACCGTGGCACGCCACATGCTGACGTAAAGATAATATAGCGCCCCCGCTTACTGCGATAACGGCAGTTCACGGGGGCGTAATTGTTTTATCCGGAAAAAACGGATAATATCAGTTGTTCGCGTCCAGCATGGAGAGCACCATTCCCGCCGCGCCGAACCGCACGAAGAAATAATTGAGCCGCTGCTTGCTCTCGTCCGTCTGCAATATCCTGTCGGTATAGGATAACATCTGATAGAGCATGAAGAACATGACCCGCGCCGCGATATCCTCGCCAAGGCTGAAATAATCCGTAAGGCGGTCCGCCGCCGCCGTGAGAGCCACCGCGCGTTTCTTCACCGCCTGCGGAAGCGGAGCGTTCGCGATATCCAGCCCGGAGAATATTTCAGAAGCCGGGACAAGCTGCGTACGCACCGTTTCGTTCACCTGCTCCATCGTGAGCCGTCCGTCCTCGCAAAGCTCCCTTATACGGCAGCTCGCGAGTATGTAGATATCCGCGCTGTCCGGTTCCTTTGTGAGCTGCGGAAGCACCGGCGCTTCGTCCGGCGTATTAATCGGCTCTGCGCTCTGCGGCTGTATTTCCGGAAGATCCTGCGGTGTTTCCGTGCGCTCCGGGATATCCGGTACCATCTGCTTAATATCATCGCGCTCCGGCTCGGAATTTATCTCCGTGATGCTGTCCAGGAGGTAGCTCATGGTTTCCTCATGGGACATGTCGTCGAGATCCTCCGGCTCGTCAGATTTTAAGGTATTCTCTGCCGATACTGCCGCGGAATTCGCCGGATAATCACTGATTTTCACAGACTCCGGCGTATTCTCCGCGGTTACGGCAGGACTTACGGAATTCACTGCGTCCGCGGTTTTTACGGGAGTTTCTGACGGTACCGGCGGCTGTTCGCCGCTTATCCACTGTATCTTCTCCTCGGTCAGTTCTATCGGCGCGGAGGGCTGTGCCTTTGCAAGCGCAGCCTTTTTCGCCGCAGCTATCTCCTGTACCGCCGCAGCGGCCTCCGGGACGCGCTTCGGCTTGTCGGACAGCAGCTGCTCCGCATAGTGCTCCATGGCGTCGGAAGTGAGCTTCTCATACAGCGCCTCGCGGTCGGAATCCCGCATAGTGGCGCTGATACGGCAAATATTGTTGATAAGCTGCCGCAGGAAGAATTTATTCAGCGAGCAGTCCGAAATGCGTATGTGCGCACCGGGGGTGGATATCTCCAGTTCGTCCTCGAACGCCGTTTCGTAGCTCGGAATTATCTCAGTCACGCGTATCTCGGAATAATAAAGCTGCCTTGCGTCCTCACCCAGCTTCACGATGAGTCTGTCTGTGAGGAACGCTATACCGCGGGTGCCGTCCCCGCCGGTGGAAAGGTCGATAACGCCTACCGTTTCATCTGGCGGCGCAAAGTCGCAGTAGCGCGTTTCGCGGTAATTCTGCGTGACCTTTGGTCCAAAGCTCCGGACAGTATCGCACAGCGTCAACTGTTCTCCCCCCTGCCATCGCTGTCAAGGAGCGAATGCTTGATATCCCAGAGCTTCCTTGACAGGTCAACATAATAATTATGCGGATTCTCAAAGCGCAGCACCTCGTCCCACAGCGTATCAAGCTGCTGAGCGCAGTAGCTGCGTATCTCCTCCAGCGGCGGCTTTTCATACACCAGCTCGCCGCCGCGGAATATCGGCACCTGGAGTTCACGGGCAGTGAAATCCGTGAGCTTTTTCTTCTTCCAGGTGAAATCCGGGTCGAATATCGTCAGCGGCTTCGTATCGTCGATGGTTTCATCATAAACGCACAGCTGGTCAGCGATAGCCTTTCCGGTATGACGGCTGTAGAGCCTGTAGAGCTTCTTGAAATGCGGGTTGGTTATCTTCGACACGTTCTCGGATATCTTTATCTTCGGGGTAATGACGCCGTTCTCCTCTACTGCGGCAAGCTTGTAGACACCGCCGAAAACCGGCTCGCTGCTTGCGGTTATGAGCCGCTCGCCTACGCCGAACAGGTCGATTTTCGCCCCCTGGCGCAGCAGGTCGGATATAATGTGCTCGTCCAGGCTGTTGGATGCCACTATCTTACAATCCGGGTAGCCGGCTTCATCCAGCATTCTGCGTGCTTCTATCGAAAGATACGCGATGTCGCCGGAATCCAGGCGGATACCGCAGGGGCGTTTGCCCAGAGGCTTCAGCACGTTATCGAACGCCTTTATCGCGTTGGGTACGCCGCTTTTCAGCACGTTGTAGGTATCCACCAGCAGCGTGGAGCTGTCGGGATACGTCCGGCAGTAGCTTTCAAATGCTTCAAGCTCGGTGTCGAACATCTGCACCCAGCTGTGCGCCATGGTTCCGGTGGCGGGAACGCCGTACAATTCGTCCGCAAGAACGCACGCCGTTCCTGCGCAGCCGCCGATATACGCGGCACGCGCGCCGAGCACCGCGCCGCTCGCACCCTGCGCACGGCGTGAACCGAATTCAGATATCGCGCGTCCCTGCGCCGCCCGGACTATTCGGTTAGCCTTGGTCGCGATAAGGGACTGATGGTTTATCAGCAGAAGCAGCATGGTTTCGATAAGCTGAGCCTGGATAGCCGGAGCGCGTACTGTTACAAGCGGCTCTGACGGAAACACCGGAGTTCCCTCTGGGACAGCCCAGATATCGCCGGTGAACTTAAAGTTCCTCAGATACTCCAGGAATCCATCGTCGAAGATCCCCTTTCCGCGCAGGTACTGTATATCCTCCTCAGAGAAACGCAGTCCCTGGATATAATTAACGACCTGCTCCAGACCGGCGCAGATGGCGTATCCGCCGCCGTCCGGCACTCTGCGGAAAAACACGTCGAAATACGCGATGCGGTCGGCGTGCCTTGTTCTGAAATAGCCGTTGCCCATGGTCAGCTGGTAAAAATCGCACAGCATTGTGCAGTTCTGTTCGGTTATCATATCCGCACCCTCCCGTTGAATTCAGTCTGCGTATCTCGCGATGTACGGGTTGTTCTCCCGTTCGTAGTCAAGCGTTGTGGTGCTGCCGTGTCCGGGATATATTTTGTAGTCACCGGGGAGCTTCGCTATTTTCTCCAGGCTGTCAAGCATATCACGGGTGCTGCCGGAAAATCCGTCAGTCCTGCCGACGCCCATCATGAACACCACGTCACCGCAGAATATCACCTGTTCGCCATCGTTATCCATGAACAGCAGACAGCTTCCCGCAGTATGCCCCGGAGCTGCCATCACGCGGAATTTCAGCCCCTCGGCGGTGAATTCCTCGCCGTCTGAGAACAGCGTATCCGGCTTTATTCCCCGGAACTCCACCGGCATGAAATCCGCCCAGCACTTTGCGGCGCTGGAGTACATCGGCTCGTCCGGAGCGCTCGCAAGCATCTTAGCGCCGGAATGCTCCTGCAATCCCGCCGCCCCGGCGAAATGATCGTAATGGCCGTGAGTGACGATTATAGTTCCGAGCTTCAGCCCGTGGGTGTTCAGAAACATCTCCACCTCGGTGACGGAAGCGGGGTCGATGACGACCGCCCGTGAATCCTCTCCGGGAATGATATAGCAATTCGTCTGCAAAGCCCCCAGCGGGAGCTGATATATCTGCATACGTTACCTCCGTTACTGCTTGCCGGTACGCTCCACCGAAATAACTCCGGGGATCTTCTGGAGTCTGCTCATGACATTGGAGAGCTGCTCCATTCCGGCTATCTCGACTGTCACGACAAGATTCATATTGCCGTTCTTCAGATGGTGTGCGTTCATCTCGTGCAGCGGAATATGGTTCGTCGCTATCGCCGTGGTGATGTCCGCAAAGATGGTTATTCGGTCCTCCGCGATAACGTCGATGGTCGCGCGGTAGGTGGAATCGTCAACGCCCGCCCAGCTCGCCTTTATCCAGCGCTCCTTGTTGTCGGGGTTATCCATGTTGTTGATGACGTTTATGCAGTCCTGCTTGTGGATAGAAACGCCAAATCCGCGCGTGACGAAGCCGATTATCGGGTCTCCGGGCAGCGGGTTGCAGCACTGTGCGAACTTGACAAGGCAGTTGTCCACGCCCTCGACGATAATGCCCTTGCGGCGGCTGCGGCGGTTGGTTTCGTTGATGGTTTCCTCCGGGTCGGCTGCGGCCTGCTGTACCGCCTGCTGCTCCTTGTGGTTGCGCATCTGCTCTTCCTTGATGCGCTGCACTATCTTCGACAGGGAAACTCCGCCGTAGCCTATCGCAGCGTAAAGGTCGTCAACGCTTCCAAGACGCTGGCGCTGCGCGGAGGATTGCAGTATCTCCGGAGTGATGGCGATATTGTTTCGCTTGAATTCGCGCTCCAGCTCATCCCTGCCGCGCTCGATGTTCTCCTCGCGGCATTCTTTCTTGAACCAGCCGCGTATCTTGCTCTTCGCCTCGGTGGTGCGGGCTATCTCAAGCCAGTTGCGGTTAGGTCCGTAATTCGGCGAGCCGGAGGTGAGTATCTCCACGATATCGCCGGTCTTTATCTGGTAATCAAAGCTTACCATTCTGCCGCCGACCTTTGCGCCGGTCATCTTGTTTCCGACCTGCGTATGGATAGAATATGCGAAGTCAAGCACAGTTGCTCCCATCGGCAGGGAAATAACATCGCCCTTGGGAGTGAATGCGAATACCTCGTCCGGCGCGAGATCGGTCTTTATCGCGTCGGCGATGGCTTCAACGTCGTCGGCTTCCTGCTGGCGCTCCAGCAGCTGGCGTATCCAGTCGAAACGCTTCTCGCCGGTGACGTTTCCGGAGATACCCGCCTTGTACTTCCAGTGCGCCGCAACGCCGTACTGCGCGGTGTTGTGCATCTCGACGGTACGTATCTGCACCTCGAACGGGATTCCCTCGCGTCCGATAACGGTGGTGTGGAGCGACTGATAGCGGTTGGGCTTCGGAGTCGCGATGTAGTCCTTGAAGCGGTACGGGATAGGGCGGAACATGTCGTGGATAACGCCGAGGACGTTATAGCACTCGATAACGGACTGCACGATAACGCGCACCGCATAGATGTCGTAGATCTCGTCGAAGCGCTTGTTCTTGACGTACACCTTTTTGTAGATACTGTAGATAGACTTCACACGTCCCTCGATTATCGGTTCGGGCTTGATATCCGAGATACGCTCCCGGATACGCTGCTTAATGCTCTCGATGAACGCGTCGCGCTCCTCCTTGTGGAGCGCTATCTGCTCCTCTACCTCCTTACAGCCGTAGGGGTCGAGGTAATGTATCGCGATGTCCTCCATCTCCTCCTTGACATCGCTCATACCTAGGCGGTGGGCGATGGGAGCATAGAAGTTCATCGTTTCAAGCGAAGTCTTGCGCTGCTTCTCAGGCGGTCTTGCGGCGAGGGTGCGCATGTTGTGCAGCCTGTCCGCAAGCTTTATGATTATGACCCGGATATCCTTGGACATCGCCATGAGTATCTTCCGGATATTCTCAGCCTGCTGTTCCTCCTTGGAAACCAGCGGGACAAGTCCTATCTTTGTAACGCCGTCAACCATCAGCGCCACATCTTCGCCGAATTTCTTGCGCAGGTCGTCGAGGGTGACGTCGGTGTCCTCCACGGTGTCGTGCAGCAGCGCGGCGCATATGGTGTCGGTATCCATGCAGTAATCAAGCAGGATAGCCGCGACAGCCAGCGGGTGCGTGATATACGGGTCGCCGGAGGTGCGCAGCTGCCCCTCGTGCGCCTTTTCGGCGACCTTGTAAGCCTGGGTTATCTTTTCAAGGTCATAGGGCTTTTCGCTTGCCCTTATCCTCTCCGCCAGCTGGTCGAATGTTTTTACCGTAGAACCGGTCATACCGATCACTCCTCGTCAAGTTTGAGTATTGCAAGTTTATTGTATCCCGAACGCTCTGCGCAGTTCCGCCAGGAATCCGGAAGCCATGAGGTCAGTTTTCTGCGGCACCGGGACAAGACGTATCTCCCCCGCGTCCGCAGACTGCTCCGCCATGCCCGCGGCCGCAAATGCGTCCAGGGCTATTCTCAGCATGCAGTAATTCAGCCCGGAGCCGCCGTATACGCACAGCTCCTCTGCAGACATGTTCCCGTGATTGCGCACCAGGTCGTACGCGACTTTCAGCGCCTCGCGGTCCGGAATGACCCTGGGAGCCAGGCGGCTGTCGCAGCCCTCCCCGCGGGATATCTCCTCGTACGTACGCAGCGCCGCAAAGAACCTGTCCTCGCGGAATTCCGCCGGGCGCAGCTCCTGCACCTTGAGCGTCACGGACTTCTCGCCGCGAAATTCGTTAAGCTCCGCAGTAGCTATGATATCCACCGCGCTCCCCTGCTCCGGATAGAACTTCGCGAACGGAATGCCGAAGCAGAGCGCTTTCAGCTTCGCGCCGCCGGAGCGCAGTTCAAAGCTGGTGTACTTTCCGTCCTTGAGCGCGCGTTTGGACTCGACAACGCAGTTCCTCAGCAGGAACACCGGGCGCTGGTTTCCTTCGCCGCACGGCTCCAGCTGCGAAAGGCTGTTGAGCGAATCCTCGGTGAGCATGTCGCCGGTTATCTCCATATCGGCGCTGACGGCGTATTCCGGCATTTTGGGATAATTTTCGCGGCAGAAAGCGTAAACCATCTGCCGGAAATCCTCCACCCGGTCGGCGGGCAGCGAAAAACCGCCGGCTTTAGGGTGTCCGCCGAATTTCGTCAGAACGCGGCTGCACTTCTCAAGCATGCGGTATATCGAAAATCCGTCCACGCCCCTGGCAGAGCCACGCGCCTCGCCGTTCTCGGAGGATATCATCAGAACTGGCTTGCCGTACTTCTCCAGCAGCCGTGCCGCAACGATCCCGATAACTCCGTGGTGCCAGCCATCGCCGGATACCACCAGTACGCGCTCTTTCAGTATTCCGGGGTCGCGCTCAAGCTGCTGCGCCACATCCTGCATTATGCGGGATTCCTCGGCGCGGCGCTGCTCGTTGAGCAGGTTCATTTCCTCGGAAAGGAGCCTTGCCTGCTCCGGGGAATCCGCCAGCAGCAGCTGTACCGCCTTGTCCGCCCTTGAGATACGGCCGCAGGCGTTTATCCTGGGGCATATCGTATAGGCGACGGTGGTGGCGTCCACCTTTTCCGGCTCGGTTCCCGCCGCCCGCAGCAGCGTATTCACGCCGATGTTCTGACTCGCCCGGATATCCTCTATTCCGCGCCGGACGATATATCTGTTTTCGCCGACAAGCGGCATTACATCGCCGATGGTGCCTATCGCGGCGAGCTCCGCGTACTGCTCCATGACGAAATCCTCTTCCTCCTCAAGCGCGCAGAGCAGCTTCAGAACTACTCCCGCGCCGCAGAGATCCTTGAACGGGGAACTGTCGTCCGGGCGATGCGGGTCAACGCACGCTTCGCACTCCGGGAGCTGCTCCGGCGGCTGATGGTGGTCGGTGATGACCAGCTGAGCTCCGTGCTCCCTGATGTACCGTGCTTCCTCCACCGCGGAAATTCCGTTGTCCACGGTTATGACAAGCTCGGTGCCGCCGTTCAGTATTTTCTCCAGCGCCGGGATATTCATTCCGTAGCCTTCGCTGCGGTCGGGTATGTAGTAATCCACCTCGGCGCCCATTGCGTCGAGATATCCGTACAGCATGGCGGTGGAGGTCACGCCGTCGCAGTCGTAATCTCCGAATACCGTTATCTTTTTACCGAGGTCGAGCGCCTGGCGGATAACCTCCACTGCGGCGTCCATGTCGGTCATATACATCGGGTCGGAAAGGCTGCGGCAGCCGAAGAACTCCCGCGCCCGGTCAAGGGAGCCTATGCCGCGGCTGAGAATTACCCCGCCGAGAAGCTCCCCGAACTGCTCCGTTATTTCATTGCGCACCCCCGCTGCGGCGGGGGGACAAAGCCATTTTTTCAATGAGATCTGCTCCTATTGCTTAAACGCTGAGTTCAACATGCTCGCCGAGAAGCGCCTTGTTCTGCTCCAGTACCGGCCATACGCATTCTCTGAGGAATTCCTCCACCTGTTCGGGAGCGCGTCCGGTATAGTGCGCGGGCTTCAGGACGGCCATGATCTCCTCCTCGGTTATCATGAACATCGGGTCTGCCGCGATACGCTTTACAAGGTCGTTCTCGCCGCCCTCTTCCTTTACTACCTTCGCAGCGGCGATGCTGTGCTTGCGGAGCGCTTCGTGAAGCTCCTGGCGGTTGCCGCCCTTTTCAACGGCTCTCATCATGATGTTCTCTGTAGCCATGAACGGAAGCTCACGCATAACGCGCTGCTCGATGACCTTGGGGTATACGACCAGTCCGTTGGTAATGTTTATCATGATGTTAAGGATAGCGTCCACTGCGAGGAAGCCCTCTGCAACGGAAACGCGCTTGTTGGCGCTGTCGTCCAGGGTTCTCTCGAACCACTGTGTACCAGCGGTGAACGCGGGGTTCAGCGTGTCGATCATCACGTATCTTGCAAGGGAGGTTATACGCTCGGCGCGCATGGGGTTGCGCTTGTACGGCATTGCGGATGAACCTATCTGGTTCTTCTCGAACGGCTCTTCCATCTCCTTGAAGTTCGCGAGGATACGCAGGTCGTTGCTGAACTTGGAGCAGCTTTCAGCAATGCCGCCAAGTACGTTCAGTACCATGCTGTCCGTCTTTCTGGAGTAGGTCTGACCGCTGACGGGAACGCACTCCTCAAAGCCCATTTCCTCAGCAATGGACTTTTCGAGCGCCTTGATCTTCGCGCTGTCGCCCTTGAAAAGCTCCACAAAGCTTGCCTGGGTTCCGGTCGTGCCCTTCTGACCGAGGAGCTTGAGCTTGCTTATGCGGTATTCTACCTCTTCAAGGTCCATCATAAGCTCGTTTATCCACAGTGTAGCGCGCTTGCCAACAGTGGTGAGCTGAGCGGGCTGGAGGTGGGTGTATGCCAGGCAGGGCTGATCCTTATGCTCATTAGCGAAGCCGGCGAGGTTGTTGATGACGTTGAGCAGCTTCTTCTTTACGAGCAGGAGCGCGTCGCGCATGATGATGACGTCGGTGTTATCGCCGACATAGCAGGAGGTAGCGCCCAGGTGGATTATACCGGCAGCCTTGGGGCACTGCTGACCGTAAGCGTAAACGTGGGACATTACGTCGTGGCGGACGAGCTTCTCGCGCTCCTCGGCCACTGCGTAATTGATATCGTTGATGTGAGCCTCAAGCTCGTCTACCTGCTCCTGTGTAACGGGGAGGCCGAGCTTCATCTCGCCGCGCGCAAGAGCGACCCACAGGCGGCGCCATGTGGAAAACTTCTTGTCCGCGGAGAATATGTACTGCATCTCCTTGCTTGCGTAGCGTGTGCAGAACGGGCTTTCGTAGGTGGAATAATCTCTTGACATAGTTGTTTCTCCTTGATGTTTTATTCAGGGTTGTTTAAGTATTAAATATACTCTTTTATTTTATCACAAAACGCCGATTTATACAAGTATTTTTTTATAATTAACACGGAAATCGTACTGTATGGCGCGGACAGGGTGCAGACATCAGTCCGCACCCATGCCTTATTACAATCAGCCATTGCCGCCGGTCTCGTTTATCTTCGAGCCGCTCTTGAAGCACAGCGCCGCGATAAGTCCGAAGAATATCGCCGCTGTTATGCCCGCCGCTGTTGCTGTGAATCCACCGGTGAACGCGCCGAGGAGGCCCTTCTGGTCCACCGCCTCGCGGACGCCCTTTGCCAGAAGATACCCGAATCCCGTCAGCGGGACGGTAGCTCCGCCGCCCGCGAAATCCACCAGCGGCTCGTAAATTCCGACCGCTCCGAGGACTACACCGGCAACGACGTAGCTCACCAGTATCCTCGCCGGCGTCAGCTTCGTCAGATCGATAAGCAGCTGACCCACGGCGCAGAACGCCCCGCCTATCAGAAACGCCCATACATATTCAAGAAACATATCCATATCAGCCTCCCGCCTCCGAAGAGATCTCCACACAGTGCGCTATTCCGGGGATACTCCCGCCCTGCTGCACCATCGTCGGCGACATCAGCGCGCCGGTCGCGCAGTAAAGTATCCGCTTAAGCTCGCCGCTTTCCACGCGCTTGAGAAAGTGACCGCACATCATCGCCGCCGAGCACCCGCAGCCCGAACCGCCCGCGTGGACGTCCTGCATTGTACGGTCGTACAGCATAAGTCCGCAGTCATTGTGGTGGGACTTCATGTCCACTCCGTCGCGCCGGAACAGGTCGTAAAGCAGATCGCTGCCCACCTGTCCGAGATCTCCGGTGATTATCACGTCATAGTCCTGCGGATGGGTGCCGCGGTGCTTCATGTGCCGCGTCAGAGTGTCGTACGCCGCTCCCGCCATAGCCGCGCCCATGTTATTTAGGTCGCAGATACCCATGTCCTCTATCTTGCCTATCGTCGCCGCCCGGATAAACGGCGGCCTGCCGCTGGAGCCTATCAGCGCGGCTCCCGCCGCCGTCGCCGTCCACTGGGAGGTAGGCGTGCGCACCCCGCCGTAATTCAGCGGGAACCGGAACTGCCGCTCCGCCGTGCTGAAATGCGACGATGTGCTTGCGATGGCGGTATCCATATACCCTGCGTTCACCAGCGCCGCAGAGAGCAGCAGACCCTCCGCGAACGTAGAGCATGCGCCGTAGATACCGAGATACGGCATAAAATAATCCTTCAGTCCATAGGAACTGCCGACGCACTGATTGAGCAGGTCGCCCGCTATAATGACATCTATCCTGTCCGGTTCCAGACCGGATTTTCTCAGGACGTGACCCACTGCACGATGCTGGAACAGAGCTTCCGCCTGCTCCCAGGTGTCCGCGCCCGCCTTGTTGTCCTCGACAACCTCGTCAAATTCGCCGCCGAACGGACCGTCGTTCTCCGCCTTTCCTACCACCGACGCGTATGACAATATCGACGGTTTGCGGAAGCACATAGTTCTTCCCTCACAATATTTCATAGCAACCTCACTTCATGAAAAGTCCCACGATATAGTAGATGATACCGTACACCACCGACGCGCTTATTCCGTACACGATGACCGGACCGGCGATAACGAACATTTTTGCGCCGAGCCCCAGTACATAGCCCTCGCTCTTGAAATCCAGCGCCGGGGACGCCACGGCGTTGGCAAAGCCAGTGATAGGCACCAGAGTGCCCGCGCCGGCGCGCTGGGCTATGCGGTCGTACCATTCAAGCCCGGTGAACAGGATACTCAGGAACACCAGTGTCATGGAGGTAAGCATAGCCGAAGCGTCCCTACTCAGTCCCGCCATAGCGTAAATATTCAGAAGCGCCTCGCCGATTGTGCAGATAAGACCGCCGATAAGGAACGCCATCGGAACGGTTTTGTACAGTTTAGAATTATGGGAGCGCTTTTTTGTAAGCTCGCCGTATTCTTCGTTTGAAATATTCATGGCTGTTTCTCCTTTGCTTTTTCGTTATTTTTCGCGGAGCTCTCCGGAAAATACGCGTTTTTCCGCATTTCTGAAAATTGTAAAAAAAACATCCGATGTATTGACAAACCCGGCGAATTAGTGTAAAATATTTATATAATCCGACGCAAAACGGGGGTAATTATTATGGCACTTGTGAACATCATGGAAGATATAGTCCGCGACAAGCTGACTGAAATGCTCAGGAACGAGAACTGCTGCAAATGCGAGCGCTGCTTTGAGGATATGACCGCGCTTGCTCTTAACAAGCTGCCGTCCCGCTATGTCAGCACACACAACGGCGAACTTTTTTCAAAGCTGAATTCGCTTGTAAGACAGAACAGCGTTGACCTCAACATCGCGGTAGCGGAAGCAATCGCGTGCGTTTCAAAGCGCCCGTCGCACTCTTAAAAAACAAAAGCGCCCTACCGGGGCGCTTCAGTCTGTCGAAAAAGTAAATTTTGCCCGCAAAGCGGGCTTTTGAAATCAATTTTTTGACGCTGGTTTGTCGGCATAGCCGACAAACCGTGCGCGCAGGGCGCTTTTTATCTGCAATAAAAAATGGAGGTGCATTTATATGCGCCTCCATTTACCTTGTCGAAAAAATCGGTTTTGCCCGCGAAGCGGGCTTTTAAAATCCGTTTTTTGTCACGGGTCTCCCGGGGCAAAAAACACTTCTATCCGCACAAGTGTGCGGTTTGTCGGCATCGCCGACAAACCGTGCGCGCCGGGCGGATGTTCGGCGGAAAAGTCACTTTAGTGACTTTTTCGACGGTCTCAATGGAGGTGCATTTATATGCGCCTCCATTTTGTTATAGATTCTTGTTAAGCGACTGACCCGTAGCCCTGCCGACTACCGCGCTGTTGTAGTAGCCGATCTTCTGGCGGGTCTGCTTGAGCTGCTCAAGCTCCCGGCGGGAGTCCATGTGCTGGCTCTTGAACTGCCCGGATATCACCCTGTCCTTGTCAACTATTCGCTGCTTTATGACAGTGATGTTCCGCTGAATGAGCTGTAACTCCTTGTGCTCCTCGTCGAGCGGTACGCTCACATAGCTTCCGTGGGTCAGGTCGTTGAGCAGGGCACGCTCCTCAGGCATTTCAAGCTCGATCATACCCTCGACCTGCTGCTTCAGCTCCTCCAGCTTCGCGATAAGCTCGTTGCGCACGAACAGTGCCTGCTGGAGCGTTTCCAGATCGGCGTTACTCATGGCGTCCGTCTGCTTTTCGTATTCCTGAAGCACCTCGTATATCTGCTTCATTACGGTTATAACACCCTCGCAGCCACGTAATTCAGCCATAATAACACCCCCCTGCGCTTACTTCTTGCCGTTAGCCTTTTCCTGCGCCTCGATCTCTTCCTTGGTCATCTGGCTGATCTGCGTGAACGCATCCCGCAGTTCGCCGATCATCGGAATGATCTTTTCTACCTCAGCAGCAGTTTCCTCGTCCTTCTTGATATTCGCCTTTTCCGCCGTTCTCTGGAAGAAATCATACAGCTGGTCGAGGTTCTTCGACACCGGGACGTCCATGTCCAGCGAACCGCGCAGCGCGCCAAGAAGCTCCTGCGCCTTCATATAGGATTCATGAGCCTTCTTGATGTCCCTGCCGCGTACGGCGTTCACACCGATGGCAAGCTGACGCTCGGTCTCGCTGTAGAGCTTGATAACGACTTCGACCGGGGTCATCGTCGAAACGGACTGCTTTTTATATGCTGAATAGGGATTTGCCATATCCTTGCCCTCTGTTTTCATTATATTCTGCGGCGGAATATCCGTTACCGGATCCCGCCGCTCTTTTTATCACTGATAGCTGCCGGAGGTTCCGAAGTAGGATGAAATATAGCTGGTCTGGCTGTTGAGGTCAGACAGCGCGCTCTCCATGTTGGTGAATACCTTCCACCAGTACTCTTCCTTTTCGGAATACTTGGTCTGGAGGTCGCTCATTCGCTCCTGGATACGCTTCATCTCCTTGTAGATGGTGCTGTCGGTGGTGACGGAACTGTTCTCCTTACCCGCCTTGCGTACCAGCGTACCTCTGTTCTCAGCCTTACCGCTGCTCTTTACGGCGCTGTCCATTATCTTGTTTACCTTGGACATTATGCCGTCGCTGTCGGTGAACAGCTTTATGACAGCGTCCTGATTGTTCTCGAACGCCTTGTCGAATGCATCCTCGTTGATCTCCAGCTTGCCGTGCTCAGACCACTCGCTGGAAGTCTTGATGCCCAGATTGTAGATACCGAACTTGGAGCCGTCATCCAGCGTTACGCTGCCGTACAGTGCGGAGCGTATCTGGCTCATGATGGTGGATACGGTGGAATCGTTATAGAGAACGCCCTGCTTAGCCTTCTCCTCCCACTTGGTGATCTCGTCCTCGCTCATCTCGTCGCGCTGGTCATCGGTCAGCGGGTCGTATGCGTTGCCGCTGCTGTCCTTTGCAGGAGAAGTGCCGATGTATCCGTATACGTCGTCGATAAGCTGGTTATAATCTTCCACGAACTTCTTTATGGTGTCCTTGACGGTGGTGACGTCCTTGGTCAGCGTAACATTGTAAGTCTCACCGACCTCCATGTTATCGTTGAATGTGAATGTCGTGCCGTCCAGGGTGTAGGTGTTGTCGTTGAGATATATCTCCTGGCCGTTGATCTCAAAAACGGAGTTCTGACCCTGGGTATATCCTACGGTGCCGTTATCGTCCGCAATGCCGAGCCCCTTTGCAAGATCGCCGCTCTGGATATCCACCCTGCCTGCGCCGCCCATTTCCTTGGACTCCACGGTGAAGCTGTTGGTCAGGGTGGAGAATGTCATGGTAACGTTGGCGTCAGACTTGTTCACCGCGCTCATGAGATTAGCGATGGTAGCGTCCTTGTCAACGGTTATCTCAGTGTCGTTGATGGTAAGGCTGTACTTTCCGTCGGCGTTAAGCTCAAATCCCATATCGGAGAGCTTTGTGCTCGTGGTAGCCTTGTTTGAGGCGGAAGCCTTGGCGATTCCCAGCGTACCGCCCTCTACGGAGGTCATAGTGAAATCAACGGCGTTGCCGTCCTTATCTTTCGCGGTGAGGTAGGAGCCGTCAAGTGTGAAGTTGTAATCCGGAAGTGAAGCTTTGAGCGCGCTTGTTATCGCAGCGGCGTTTTTATCCTTAGCCGCCTGGGCGCCGGAGTATGTGTAGCTGTCAAGCTGGGTCTGGGTGACTGTCGCGTTTGCAGAAAGTCCCTTGTCCTTGCGGTAAGCCGCAGCCTTGAGCATGTTGTATTCTGCGAGGATAGTTTCATTTCCGGAAGTGTTCCTGCTGTCATAATATGTGGAAGAAACGCCCTGGAATCCGACGTTCACGCTCTTTCCGCCGATATCCACGGCGAAAATATTTTTTCCGGTGACAACGCTGCTAGTAGAGATAGCCACCTTGGAATCCGCAGTTGCCAGACCGAAGTTGCCCTTGCTCTCGGTAACGCTGGCAGTAGCGTTTCCGCCTACCTTGAAGTCCACCTTGCCGTCGGCGCCCATCTCAGCCTGGATAAACCACTCGTTTCCGCTGGCGTCAACCGCGCCGGTAGCGTCGGAGCCGCTTCTTCCAGAGTAGCCGAAGCCCTCCTGGAGCTTGGTGTTGAGCGCGTCCAGCATATCGGACCTGAGCGCGTCCGTATCGGCGATGTTTCCGTCGGCGTCAAGCGCAGCCTCCACGGAGAAATCAATGCTCTTTGTAACGCTGCCTACCTTGAAGCTGAGGGACAGGTCGAACTTCCTGGATGTGCTGCCATCGTCGTTGGTCACATCAGTGCCGCCGGCGGAAATAGCCTTGTCGAAATCAAGGCTGAAATTGTCCATCTTGATGGAGCTGCCCGCCGCCTTGGAAGCGGAAGCGCGCTGATTGAGCTTTACCTTGTAGCTGCCCACAGCCGAATTGCTGGTGGTGCTGACGGTAAGTCCGCTGATATCCGCGCCGTTTGTGGCGGTTACGCTGGAGCTGAACTTATTGAACGTAGACGTGCTCATGAGGTATGTATCGCGCTTCAGCACGTCGAAGTACTTGTTCTTGAACTCGGTGATCTTCTTTGTGATATCCTGGTATCCGGACTGCTGCCAGCTGAGCTTCTGGAGCTTCTGGTTCTGCTTGTCTATCTTGGTCTGGTATGAGGACATCAGCTGCTTGACCATACTCTCGGTATCAAATCCCGATGTAAGTCCGCTAATTCTCATTGTATCAGATGACATGTCAATTCTCCTCCCGTTTGTGCTGTTTCAGCAGCTCTGCGATAGCGCTGCCGGAAGCGTGAGCCGCCTGCTCGTTAGTCTGGCGGGCGTCCTTCAGCTCGCTTCTTATAACTTTGACCTCTTTCGGTGCGTTTATGCCTATCTTGACCTTGTCCTTGCCGATTTCAAGGACTGTGATCTCGATGTTATCCGCAATAATAACGCTCTCGTCGGGCTTTCTGGTAACAACAAGCATGCTCAGCCCTCCTCGTAGACCGGAGCCTTGAACTCATAATGCTCCGTCAGAATGATCTGAGCCGCAATGCGATCCTTTGTATTCACGACGATAGGGCAGCGAAGGTTGATGGTGGTCTTGCGGTAATCCTCCGGGACTATCGCCACCGCGAGGCATCGGTAGGGAGAATTCTCGTCGATGCGCAGCAGCTCCTGCTCCTCGTCGGATATCCCGAACTTATAGTCGCCGTAGATCTCCATCGGGTCGTAGACCACGAAACACGGCTCCTTTGCGTCCACGGACTGCAGCCACATCGGGAACACCTCGTCGCCGAGGGGGCTGAGCAGCGCGTACTTTTTCTTGTCCTCGAACCCGATTATGCCTTCGGGGAATGTGATGATCCCGCTCTCGTCAACTTCCTGCTCACCAAAATCTCTGGTAATTATCTTCATAAGCGCTCCGGCGGAAGCCGCCGCTCCTTTCAGAATTTATCAGCCCTTGACGTCCAGCACAGGCGGCTTGTAATTAGGATCCGCGCTCTTCGGGAAGTAGATCGGACCGCCGAGGTACTCTATCTCGACGCGGGGTCTGTCGCGGACGATAAGTTCCACGCTTCCCGGAACGAATTCCATCGGCAGCTGGTTCATTGTATCCCAGTCTATTTCCTGGTCGCCCATCTGGTAGTCAATGCTGAGCGTTCCGCCGTCGAAGGTGATGTCAGCGCCCTCCTTCGGCAGGAACTCCATTATCGTTTCAACTGTTGCACCGGCTCTGGCGTTCTGTATCGCAATTTCCGAAGCGGACATTCCTCTCGCAAGCTGATTGCCCTCAGACGCGACTTTTGCCGTGCCCTGGAATGCGAGGGAAAATCCCTCCTGCGCTTTCTGCGCCATCATATCGCCGTCCGTCATGTGCCCGTATCCCAGGCTCTTGCGCGCCTGATAGGTGTCGATGTTCACCTTTATCGGGTCGGCTTTCATGACATAGCCGCCCTGGGTGTTCGTTATGTTCACCTTCGGCTGACGCTCGGCAGCGTCGGGATACTCGTACTTTGCATTTGTCACCTTGATCTCGATGGAGATCGGGATCGTGGTTATCTGTAAAAGATTGCTGTTCACTTCCAACACCTCCTGGTTGTCTGTAACCTGCCATATAACTGAATGCGCCGGCTTCCCTGCCTCACCGGTTCCACCGGCAGCGCATATTAACCAAATCTACCAAATTTGCTGAACTATCAGCTTATGTAATTGAAAATGCTGTTCGGAATGATGCTTGACGACATCTGCAGGCACGCGTTGTAAAGCGCCTCGTAGGTTTTCATCAGAGTTATCTCGCTTTCGAGGTCGGTGGCTTCGAGATCCTTCTGACGCTCCTTGAGATTGAGCGTTCTTGTGTCGAAACGGTTCTGGTTGAACTCTATGTACTCCTCGGAATTACCCAGGTCTGCGATCTCGACCAGCAGATTCTCGGAGGAAGTAACGATCCTGTCGATGCACGCGTTCGCGTAATCGATGTCGCCCCTGCGGAGCGCCGCAGCCGCGTCCAGTGTTACCTGGAGGTAATTGTTCGAGTAGGTGTCGCCGTTCTTGAAGTCCGGAGCAGTGCCAATATCGCTTTTGGCGATGTACACATTCTCGGAAACTGTTTCGCCCTTTGCATTGGGATACTCAACGGTGAGATTACCGTAATCGTCAATGGAGGGTGTGTGCTTTTCGTATCTGAAGGCCTCGTCGAGCTTAGCCTGGATATTCGCCGCGGTATCCGCCGTTGTGGCTCCCGCGGTAAATGTTATCGTCTTTTTGGTACCGCTGGCGTAAATGTCAACGGTGTAATTCTGACCATCGTTGAGCTGGTCGAGATTGATGGAGGGCACTTCGGATACCTTCGCTATGCTGCCGTCGCCCATCGTAAGGTTGCCCTTTGAATCGATGGCAGGTATCTTGTCCGGGTCGGTAACGCCAGCCTTATTGAAAGCGTCTTTGATGGCGGTCTGGATATCATCGGTGTTGCTGCCCTTGAACTTAAGCGTTACGGTAGTTCCGCCGGCGGTCATTCTGACGGTGTTTTCCTGGTCAGAGCCGCTCTTGAGACTCTCGGGACGAAGGGTGCTGGGATCCTTGTCGCTGCCCTCAAAGCCACAGCCGGAAACGCCCGCGCCGTTAAAGGATACCTTGAGCACCGACTGGGGGTCTACCTCCTGGTTGTCGCCGATGACCATGCCGATACCGATATCTATGTATACATCATTGGAGAACGGATAGTTCTTTTCGTTGCTGTAAGCATTGACCGGCACGCCGTGGTAGAGCACCGTGGTGGCTCTGCCGTCCTCGTCGTATTCGATGGTAAACGGCTCGTCGCTGTTGCTCTCTCCGCCGAATATCGCACGCTCTGCACTGTTGGTGTTGAAGATGGAGCACATCTCCTTAGCCTTTGTTTCAAGCTGTTCGGCGAGGATATTCAGGTCGGTCGCCTTATCCTTTGTGGAGTTGCAGGCGTAGATGATAGTTTCGCGAACGGAAGCCAGCTGGTCGGATACCTGGAGCAGAGAGGTCTCCGCCTCGGTGTAGAACTTGTCAGCCACCTTGAGGTTCTCCTGGTACTGCTCGGTATGCCAGAGCTGTTTTCTCACGGTGAGAGCCTTTGCGGCTTTCAGCGGAGACTGGCTGGCACGTGTGTACTGCCTGCCGGAATATATTTTATTTTCTGAAGCGTACTTCTCGGTGGAAATCCGCTTCAGATTTCTGTCGTAATTACGCAGCAGCGTTGAATTTGTTATTCTCATTCAGCCTGCCCTCCTTAAAGTCCTACTCTGCCGGTGCCGTTTATCAGCTTATCCAGCGCGTCGTCCAGGGTTGTCAGCATACGGGAAGAAGCGCTGTACCACTTCTGGTAGTTCAGCATGTTGATGCCCTCCTCGTCCATCTGCACGCCGGAAACCTCGTCCCGTGCGTCAAGCAGCGTATCGACGGTGGATTTCGCGGTATCGTTGCGGCTGGTTTCATAGCTTATCGTTTCCGCAAGCCTGTCGCTGAGGAACGAAATATACTGGTAAACGCTGCCCTTGAAGTCGTTCTCATTGCCGAACTTCACGCCGTCCTCGAATTTAGATATCAGGTAGAGGACGTTCGTGTTCTGGAGCGTTACGTTTCCGTTCTTGTCGGTGGTCTCATCGTAACCGTAAACAGCCTTGCCGGTGGTCTCGTCTATCGTCTTGACCATGCCGATCATGGTCGGATTTTCTTTCCATACGGTGGAAACGTGGATATTTCCGGCGGTGATGAGCACCTCAGAGTAGCCGCCGTCCAGTTCGCCGTCGCCGTTTTCATCGGCTGTGGGATCCTTGCCGCCGGAGGGATATCCGACGAACATCTGGCGTCTGGGGTCGTCGTCCGCACCGTTCGCGGAGTTGAACGTATCCGCCAGGGTACGCGCGAAGATATCCATTGCGGTCTTGTAATACGCGATACCGTGAGTTCCGTTCTGACGTCCCGTAGCGTAAACGCCGTTGCCGTTGAGCATATCGGTGTAGGATTTCAGAATGCCGGAGTGGAGGTTGACCTCCTCGCCGCTCTCGAAGTTGAGCGCCGCCTGGTTGCCTGCCTTGGCGAAATCCTGCATTACAAGGTAATTCGCCTTGAACTTCTCGCCGTCGATGATATTCACGCCCGCCATGTCAACGGAATATGTACCGTTGTCGTTCTTGGTGACGGAGATATCGCCGTAGTTTGCAAGCTCGTCGATGTACATGTTGAGCTGGTCGTAAAGCTCGTTGGGACCGTACTCGTCGGGGTAGTTTATAAGCTCCCTTGCGATACGGTCGTTCAGCGAATTTATCTCGCCGAGCAGGTTGTTTACATATCCGACGGTGTTCTCCAGCTCGCTGACGTATGTATCCTCGACCTCCTGGAGCTTGGTGCTGTAATCGTTGAGCAGTCTGCACAGATTAACTGCGGAGTTTGCCGCGATGGTAGCGACTTCAGCGGCGTCCGGACGCTCTACCGAGTAATCCTGGAGCGCCTTGAAGTACTGCTCCGTGAAGTACTGCAGACCGTCGGTGTCGATGTTGTCGAGCACGTCCTCGATATCCGAAAGGATATTCACGGTTTTTTCGGTCTCGGCTTCGACAGCGGTGTTCTCGCGGTATCTCTTGTCGATGTACTGGTCGCGGGTCTGGCTGACGCCGTAGGCGTTGACTCCCTGGCCGTTAAGCGAAAGGTTATTGGTGTTGCTGCACCATCTGAGGCTCTGGTTTCCGCTGACGTACATGGAATAGAGATCCACGCGCTGGCGGGTGTAGCCGATGGTGTTGATGTTGGAAACGTTGTTGCCTGCGATATCCAGGCTCTTCTGCGCGACCTGTAAAGTACGCTTCTGTGTTTCAAATCCCAGGAATGTGGGGCGCATATATTTTCCTCCTAAATGCCGGACTCCGGCGTGTTACGTCAAATCTCCCTGAAAGCCTTTGCCGAGCTTCCGCCCGTCACCTTTGAAGCGTTCCTGTTGTAGGTCTCCGGCTTGTTGAAAATGCCGGCGCGCTTCACAAGCTCCGCCTGGTTGTCAAGCTTGCGCTTTACTATCTCGTTTGTCTGCTCGTTTATTTCCCGGATATTGTCCACCAGGTCGCCGAGCTGCCTTGAAAGCTGCTTCATCTTGGCGCGGCAGCCCTCCGGGACTTCGTCCAGCATATCGGAAAGCTTCCTGTCGGCGATGCCGAGCCCCTGGAAAAGCGCCTGGCGCTTTGTTTCAAGCGACTGACTCTTCATGACGAACGCCTGCTCGGTGTTGAGCGAGTTCGTGAGCCATTCAAGGTCGTCGTCGAGTATCTTCGTGTGCTTTTTCATGAGGAACTTGTGCAGCTCCCGGTAGAAATCGCAGTCTATCTCAAGGCACTTGATTATTGCCTGTGCGGTTCTCTCGTCCATCTGCTCACCCGAATATGATGTAGGAAGCCAGCTCGTTCGGCTCTACGCTGTCCATCGACTGCGCCTGGGATATCTCCTGCGGCGTAGCGTCCGCCTTTACTGCGGCGGAAATGCCGTTCTTGGCGGCCTGGAGCGCCTTATCGAACCCGAACTCCACGCGGTCTGTATTTCTTATCTGGGAAGCGGTCTCCGATTTCTGCACGGCGCCCTTGCGGGTAGACTTGTATGCCGCGAGCACCCCGTTGATTCTTTTTATTTCCATAGACCATGCCTCCTTTGCGGTCAAAGTGTGATGTAGTTAGCGTCTATCTCTTGTTCCGGCGGGGCACAATTGCCCTGTATGCTATTTCGCCTACAAATATTATCGGCAGTACAAAGCCAAACTTTAGCGCCGCGGTGCATTTTTTTACAAATTTCCTGCAAAAAACAACGAAAACCCGGGACGCGCATACTAGCTCAGTCTATCGAAAAACTATTTAATTTGCGCGTCAGCTATTAAAGTTTTCGGTCCAGCCTTTTTCAAAAGGCTGGCGAGTCGAGGGCAGCGCCCTCGTCGCCGTCCGCAGACGGCGAAATCCCTAACAACCCAAAGCGCTAAAGGGGTGTGGGGGAAAACAAGAGTTTTCCCCCACGAGACCGTCGAAAAAGTCACTAAAGTGACTTTTCCGCCGAACATCCGCCCTGCGCGCACGGTTTGTCGGCTATGCCG
>CAKSHT010000009.1 GCA_934457235.1 uncultured Oscillospiraceae bacterium | reverse complement strand
GACACGGGATATCATGCTTGAACTGGGTTACACATGCGAGCACTTCGATTATGAACATCACGATGTGTATTTTAAGCCGCCAGTTATGAATGTCGAGATACATCGTGAACTTCTGGGCGCGGAGGGGCGTGATTTTGACGTCGTTTTCAGCGACCCCTGGAGAATGTGCAAACAGACTGATGGAATGCGCTATGAGTTCCGGGCGGACGCGTTTTTCGCGTACATTCTGGCGCACGCCATAAAGCACCTGGACGAGGGCGGAACAGGGATACGTACGGTCATGGACATCTGGGTGTGCCAGCATTCCGAAATGCCCATCGACCGTGAAAAGGTGCTTGAAATGCTGGAGCCGTCAGGAAAAAGCGGCAGGGCGCGTCTGCTCATTGAGCTTTCGGAGGTGTGGTTCGGCGAATCACCGCACACAGAAAGTACGCAGGAGATGGAACAGTATATACTCGGCAGCGGCACTTACGGGAATGTGACTAACATGATATCCAACGATATGCAGCGTTCCGGAAAGAAAACCTACTTCCTGCGCTTGCTGTTCCCGACATTCGAACATATGAAGCGGCAGTATCCTGTATTGAAAAAAGCGCCGGTCCTGCTGCTGTACTGCTGGGTCCTGCGGCTGGTAACAAAGCCGTTCATCAACCGCCGAGCCAACGCGGAAAAGCTGAAAATGCTGGTGAAAAAATAATCGCCTTTGAAAACCGGGCGTACAGGCGCTCATTGCCGGTCAATTACAAGCTCGGCGATGGGCGCTTGTATTGCATCTGGTGCACCGAATTCAGAAAAAATCCGCCCCGAAAGATTTCGGAGCGGAACAGAAAAATGAAAAGATTTATCTGCTGCTGCGTTGAGGGCGTTCAGCACGCCATCATTGGTGATGTCACCGTGGAGGTCGCTGAAACCGCATACCATGACCACGTACTCGCCTGCGGAGTCAACGCCGGAGATCACTACAGTGCCGTCCTCGTCCATCTTTACGCAGTCCATGAATGCCGCTCAGCTCAGCTTATATACGTTTGCAAACTGACCTGCGAACATCTTGCGGAAGCTCAGCTTTAGGTCCGCCTGTAGTTCTTTTCTGTCAGAGCAAGAGCCTGCATACTCTTCCAATTATACACAGTATACTTATTTATAGCTATTATACTACCAAAAAAGGATTTGCTAATTAGTTCACCTGTCAGACTGCCGGAAGTTTTTACACAGAACCTTGCTATTTTTGCAAAAATATATTAAAATATAGTATATTATGTGTTAAAAAATAGGCATATCATTTATGTCATGAGTTGAAAACATGAGCATAGACTGGAATTTCCCCAGCAACAATTTTGGCACGGTGAGCGGAATCGGAGAAGCCGGGATAGAAACGTTCAAAGGCTCGCCCTACCGTTCCCTTGCAAGGGAGATATGCCAGAACTCGCTTGATGCAAGACTGGATCCCGGAAAGCCGGTAAAGGTGGATTTTTCGCTGTCATACATATCCTCTGGCGATATAAAGCAGTTCGATTCTCTCAGGGACGCCTTTAAATCCTGCCGCAGCTTCTGGAGGGAACAGGGCAACAAAAAGACCGTGGATTTCTTTACCAGGGCGCTGAAACGGTCTGAATCTGATAAGATACCCATGCTGCGCATAAGCGATTTCAACACCACCGGTCTTACCGGTTCGGATAAGGAATATAATTCTCCATGGCAGAATCTTGTAAAGGCTTCCGGAGTTTCATCAAAGGGCGGCTCGTCAGGAGGCAGCTTCGGCATCGGGAAATCCGCTCCGTTCGCCTGCTCGGACTTCCGCACCGTTTTCTACTCGACGCTGGACAACAAGGGACTGAAAGCGTTCCAGGGAGTTGCACGCCTGGTTTCGTTCCGGCAAAAGAATATTTTCGGTCTGGACTCGGACAGCATGACAACCGGCATGGGCTTCTACGGCGATACAAGAAAAAATGCAGCTATTCCGGAATGCATATCCCTCGACCGTAAATTCCGCCGCCGGACAAGCGGAACAGATGTGTTCATCGCTGCGTTTTCCGAGGGTAAAAACTGGCGTGACGATATTGTCAGAGCGGTTCTTTCTGAATTTCTGATATCTGTTTTCCAGGACGACCTGGTGGTCAGCGTGGGCGATGCCGAGATATCCTCAAAGACGCTGCCGGCGCTCGTGGAACAATACCGCGAGGTTATACCGGAAGTATTCAACTATTATCAGGCGATGACTTCGGAAAATGCTGTGGTAATAAACGAGCGTTTTCAGGATCTTGGCATGATAGAGCTGCATCTTCTCATTCAGAAGGATCTGCACCGCAGGATACTCATGAGCCGCAGCAGCGGAATGGGTATCGCCGAAGGTGAAAGCAGCGGCGGCGCCGGAAGCAATGATATGTACGATGATGAAACCTGGAGAAATACCTCCTGCCGACCAACGACTGGATATATGAGTTTTTCGGAGAGGAAGACCCTTTCGGGGAATTTATGACCACCGTCGGGGATATCAGCCTTGTATACGCCGAAAAGGAACAGGGAAAGGCTGACGTTCAGAACGTTATAACGCTGTATTCAGCCATGATGAACATAACGGATACCCAGGCTTCCGACGAACGGCTGTGGGCTGGAATGTGCCACGGCGATATGTGGGAGTTCATGAACAAGCGCTGGCAAGCTTCTACATCAAAGAAATTAACTAAAGAGGACGTGCTGTCAAGGTATTTTTACGGTCAGGGCAGACGGCGTTCGCTGATAACCAACACGCTGGCGAAGCTGTGGTGGGTCGGCAGGATGACTTACGATCCGGATTGCAAGGACCCGTTCGAGCTTACGCACTATTTCGAAGATGATTTTTCAAGAAAGACCCTTATTTTATTTTCAAGCAATTACATGAGCAGCAGACCTGTTGCGCTGGGACTTCTGAGTGCGCTGACCGACCTGGAGCGGAATACCGCCTGCACCGGAAAGGAGCGCAAACCCATCTACCAGGAGGCATCAAAGTACCTGAATATCCTCGGCGGTACTATGATACTTGACTATTTCACCAGGGAAGAGATAGAAGCCCGTGTAAAGAACCATATTCTCAGCTTGAAAAAATCTGAGATGACCGTGTGAATCGGAGCTCTATAACTTTGCAGTTTTAACCAGAGTACAACAGACACGGCCGGAACCCCCACTGTGGGTATCAATATCTTTAATGTACTCGCTTTTCTGAAAAAACCGCCCCCGTTGCCTGAACTGGCTCCGGGAGCGGTTTTCCATCTGTATCTAGCGGTTCAACATCCCACTGGATGACCGTCATGCCCATGCCCTGTATCGTGGTTATCAGCGAATTGTCGTACTCGCCGTAGGGCGCGCGGTATAACGTCGGTTCGGTGCCGGTTATGTCCTTGATCTTCAGCGACGCCGCCTTGGTGTCGGAAATAAGGTCGTTCACGTTGGCTCCCTGCACGTGCGGGTGCTGGTCGGAGTGATTCTGTATCTCGTGCCCGGCGTCGAAGAACATCTTCACGTCGTCCGGATAGCGGTCGCACCAGTCGCCGGTCACAAAGAACGTCGCACGCGCGTTGTATTCGTCCAGAATGTCGATAAGCTCCTGCGTGTTGGAATTTTCCCAGGCGACGTCGAACGTCAGCGATACCTTTTTGTCGCCGCGCTCGACGCAGTACACCGGCAGCAGACGCTCCGTCGCCTGCGTGCCTACCGTCGTCAGCACCGCGCCTATCCCGACCGCCGCTGCTGCCGCTGTCAGCGCGCATATCGCAGTCAGTCTCTTTATCTTCTTTTTGGTGAATGTTACCATTCGCATAGTGTTACCCTCCTACAGATATTTTTTGTAACAGAATATGTCCATGGCGGGACAAATATGACAGGCAGGGCTTTTTCGGATATATGGCGTAAATTTCCTGAAAAAAATACAAAAAAACATTTGACAAATTGAAAAAAATATGTCACAATATAATAGGAAGTTTTTTTCTGGAGAACGGTAGTGCGGGGAATTGGCGGCGCCGATTTCCCGCTGTGACATTATGGAGTTGCAAGGCTATGACATTTTTTAAGAGAGCGACAGCGGCGGCGTTATGCGCGGTCATGCTGACAAGTACCTGCCTTACGGCGTTCGCGGAGGCGGGCGCGGATATCGCGGTAAATCCCGGAACTGAAACATCGGTCATCGACACGGGTTCCGGCGAAACTTCGGTGACAGACACCGGGGAGAACACAGGCTCCGGCGAGACGTCAGTCATCGACACCGGAAGCACTGAAACCACCATCGTTGACCCGGACGACGGCGACAATAAGAAGGACAACCAGGGCAGCGGACTTGACGTTGCGGACGAGCAGTATGCCGGGATAGACCTCACTGATTATGTTCAGTGGGACGGAAAGACCAAGATGGAATCCGGTACGAACTACTACATAACCGGCAAGGTCGCTCCGAGAAAGAATTACACGGTGCCCAAGGACAGCAGACTTGTCGTGACGAGCGGCTCTCAGCTGGTCATCTACAAGGGCAGGTCGCTGAAATTACGCGGAATAATCACGGTGGAGCCGGACGCGGAGATGATATGCTCCGGCACGTTCATGGTGTACGAAAAGGCGGGAATCGAGAACTACGGCGCGCTGAAAGGCAGTCTGAGCAGTACGTTCAAGATAGCCGGCGACCTTATCAACAGAAGCACCGGTAAATTATTGCTGTCCGGTATAGGCAACGTCTACAAGACCGGTACGCTGCTGAACTACGGCGAAACGACGTTCACCACCAGCAGCCAGGTCAAGGTGACGGGTGATTTCCAGACCCCGGAGACCGGACGGCTCATCGTTGCAGGATATTTCGCGGTGACGATAAACGGACGCACGACCCAGGCGGGTTACTTCTCACTGACCGGCGAGGTCGTGAACAGCGGTGTGTTCGTGTTCGAGCGTACGGTACGCTACTACAAGGCGAAGCGCGCAAGGTTCGCGGTATCCAAGAGCAGCCGTCTGATAGACTACAGGCTGAGGGATCCCTCCACGCCGCTCCCCGATGATTCCGGCGACAGCGAGGACGCTACGGACGTCGGCATAAAGGGTATCGACGTGTCGTACGCGCAGGGTGCAGTGGACTGGGTCAAGGTAAAGGAATCCGGAGTTGAATTCGCGATGCTGCGTTCGTCGAGAGGCCCGGTAAGCGACACGCGTCCGTCGGCGCAGGATACTACATTCGAGTACAACATAACGGAAGCGACAAAGGCGGGTCTTAACGTCGGAGTTTATCATTATCTCTATGCGCACACGGTGGCTGACGCGAAGAAGGAAGCAAAGTTCTTCGTCAAGACTATCAGCCCGTACAAGATAACCTATCCGGTGGTGCTTGACATCGAGGAGCAGAGCCAGGCGAAGCTCGGCAAAAAGACCGTGACCAGGATAGTCAAGGCGTTCCTGGACGAGGTGAGCGCGGCGGGCTATTACGCGATGCTCTATTCGAACAAGACGTGGCTGACGCAGTACTTGGATATGTCGCAGCTGACGGGCTATGAAGTATGGCTGGCGCAGTGGAACACCGTGCCGACGTATAAGGGAGAATTCGGCATGTGGCAGTACAGCTGTAAGGGTATCGTTTCCGGAATAGACGGCTACGTTGACCTTAACCTGTCCTATAAGAATTATGCGAAGATAATCAAAAAGGGCGGGTACAATCACTTGTAATAGCAAAGCGGGAGGACGTTAAGTTCCTCCCGTTACTTATTTTACATTGACGAATGGATATCGGATATCGCCTGCGTCACGAGCTTCTTGAACAGCGGCGCTACGCGGTCGGCGGTCTCCTGTACCTCCTTGTGCGTCAGCGGATTTACGGATATCCCCGCCGCAAGGTTGCTTATGCAGGATATTCCGCATATCTCCATTCCCGCGTGTCTTGCCGCTATCGCTTCTATCGCGGTGGACATTCCCACGGCGTCGGCGCCTAAGCGCTCATAAGCGCGTATCTCGGACGGCGTTTCGTACTGCGGGCCGGTGGTCTGGATATACACGCCCTTGCGAAGCGGTACGCCTGCGGTCACTGCGGCGTTTTCGACGATCTTCCGGAGTCTGCGGCTGTATACCTCGGACATATCCGGGAAGCGTACGCCAAGCTCTTCAATATTTTCGCCGATGAGCGGGGAGGGTACGGACATTGAAATGTGGTCTGTTATCAGCATAAGATCCCCGGCGTTGAAGCTGCGGTTTATGCCGCCTGCCGCGTTCGTCAGGAACAGCACCTTTGCGCCCATCAGTTTCATCAGTCTGACGGGAAGCACTACGTCCTGCGGCTTGTAGCCCTCGTAGAAGTGAACTCTGCCCTGCATCGCGACTATCGGAACTCCTCCCGCATAGCCGAAAACGAAACGTCCCTTGTGTCCGGGCACGGTGGACACCGGGAAGCCCTCGATATCGTGATAATCCAGCGTTTCAACGACTTCCATCGTGTCGGCGTAGTCGCCGAGTCCGCTGCCGAGTATCAGCGCAAGCTCCGGCTTGAAGCTGATTTTTTTCTGCACGCACTCATAGCATTTCATGAGCTTTTCGTAATTCTCGTTCATTCTGCACCTCCGTCGGGTTCGCTGATTTCTTCGTCCTCGTCCGGTACTTCCCCGGACTGCTTCTTCATAACGCCTATCTCCACGTCCTGGAGCTGGGATATCGGCACTGCGGCCGCAGAGCGCTTTTCGTCGGAGCGCTCCCACAGCGGGGGATACAGACTCACGCCCTTGTCCGCCGGGAGCTGGTCGAACAGCACGCCGGGGCACTCCTTGACGTAATCACGGTAGAAGTTCGCTATATCCTCGGCGCTGCATGCGAATTCAAGCAGCTCGTCGTAATTATCGCCGAATTCCTCCACCGCCAGCTCGTCCGGGGCAAGGTACATCACCATGCCCTGCTTGTCCAGCGCGAAGATACCGCCGAATACGTCCTCGCCGACGATGGTCATTCCGGTTTCGGAAAGGCGCTGATTGCGCTCAAAGAAGTCTATGATACCGCTGCCGCAGAGGCGCAGCATTCCATTGACTGAAACTCCGCCGGTGCCTGCGAGCACCGCCGCAAGCGGTGTGAAATCGCCTTTCTGGGAGCGCAGCTTCTTGGCTTTCTCCTCGTCCGGCGGGAGAACTATGATATCGCAGCCGGAATCGTCGAACATCTGCTGTATCCGGCTGAACTGTTCCTCAAAGGTCATTTTAAACCTCCCAGCTGCCGAGGTACTTTTCCTGCTCCGGAGTGAGCCTGTCTATCTCAAGACCCCAGTAGCTTATCTTGCGGAGCGCGACCTCGCGGTCTATATCCTTGGGTACGTTTACGGTCATGTGGCCGGAGTTCTTTACTGCCGCGCTGTTCTGCGCAATGTACTTCGCGGAGAGCGCCTGGATCGCGAAGCTCATGTCCATTATCTCGGCGGGATGACCGTCGCCGGCTGCGAGGTTCACAAGTCTGCCTTCGGCTATGACGAACACGGTGTTGCCGTTTGCAAGCTTATAGCCCATGATGTTGTTGCGGGCAAGGTAGCTTTCCTGCGCTATCTCGCGGAGCTTAGCCATGTTTACTTCCACGTCGAAGTGTCCTGCGTTGCAGCAGATAGCGCCGTCTTTCATGTTCATGAACGCCTCCTCGCCGATGACGTCAGCGCAGCCGGTGACTGTAACGAAGAAATCGCCGACCTTTGCCGCTTCGCGCATGGGCATTACCTTGAAGCCGTCCATTACCGCTTCCATAGCCTTTATCGGGTCAATCTCAGTGACGATGACGTCGGCGCCAAGTCCCTTGGCGCGCATTGCAACGCCCTTACCGCACCAGCCGTAGCCTGCGACAACGACGTTCTTTCCGGCTACGATGAGGTTCGTAGTGCGGTTGATTCCGTCCCAGACGGACTGTCCGGTGCCGTAGCGGTTATCGAACAGGTGCTTGCAGTCTGCGTCGTTCACCAGAACCATCGGGAACTTCAGCGCACCGTCGCGGTCCATGGCTTTCAGTCGGATAATACCTGTTGTGGTTTCCTCGCAGCCGCCGAGTACCTCCGGTATAAGCTCCGGGTACTCGTTGTGAATGAGGTTCACCAGGTCGCCGCCGTCGTCGATAATGACGTTAGGGCGCGCCTTTATTACCTGGGAGATGTGGCGGTGATACTCCTCGTCGGTGGCGTTGTACCATGCGAATACGTTAAGTCCGTCGTGGACGAGCGCCGCCGCAACATCGTCCTGGGTGGAAAGCGGATTGCTTCCGGTCACGTACATCTCTGCGCCGCCTGCCGCAAGCACCTTGCACAGGTATGCAGTCTTTGCCTCCAGGTGTACGGAGAGGGCTACGCGCAGCCCTGCAAATGGCTTCTCCTGCTCGAATTCCTTTTCGATTACGTTGAGCAGCGGCATGTTGCGCTTTACCCAGGCGATTTTACGGGCGCCGCTTTCCCAGAGGTCGGGGTTTCTGATTTCGTTGGACATTTTTGTGCTCCTTTATTTTAATAATGTTATTTACAGTGATTCCGCGAATATCCCGCAGGCTATCCGCATGCCGGAGTCTCCGGCGGGCTGGGTCCTGAAGTCGTCGTGCATGGAGTGGAGTATTATCGGCTTGCCGGAATAATCCGCCACCGCCGCCTTTCCCAGGAAAATCCCCATCGCCGCGTATCCGCTGCTGTCAGAGAATATCGGCGGAAGGTCGCCGATGTGATACGGGTGCTGTGCGCACCAGGTCCCCTCCGGGCAGTTTGAGAGATGTCCTCCGGCGTCCTTGAACGGCTCCTTGCCGTCGGGCTGACCGCAGATTATCCCCTCGTGGATATGAAAACCGAATATTCTTTCCGGCGGGAGTCCCTCTAACTCCGCCTGGATATACAAGGCTCCGTCGAGCCAGTAGGCGAAGATAAGTCCCTCGACTTCCGGGTGATCCGCGCTGCCGCGAAGCTCGCCGCGCAGTGCCGGGGCTTCCGCCGCCATGTATGAAAATCTGTTTGTCTGCTGCATATGCTGCACCTCGCTTTCGGAACAGTATATGCATATTATCAGATGGTAATGTCTTTCAGCATGGAGAAGTCGAATCCGTCCGGGGAGGTTATGACATCGGTGGACAGCGCCGGAATGTACTTCGGAGTCAGCCCAGCGAATTCCTTTTCCATCAGGCGGTCGTAGGTCTGCTTGTTGAATACCAGCGCATCTGGCGAAAGTTCAGAGGCCACGATCTCATCGTATGCGTTTTCGTCAAGCCTCAGGGTTTCCCATAATTCAAAGGCGTAGAAGCTGTATCCGCTGCCGTCCTTGTAATTCTCAAGCTCGTCGTCCTGAATGAAGTGGTAGTCCTCGGTTCTCCACATCACCCGGTCGACCCCGGCGATGAACGCTTCCTGGTCATTTGCCGTAACGCTGGCGTAGTCGAAATACGCCGAATGGCTGTTTCCGTATCTGGTGAGATATCCGACAGTAACGTCTGCACCGTTGATATCCCGTTCAGTGACGTAATTCTCATACAGCGTGCCCTCGCTGTCAGTGAAAAGACTGCTGTCCAACACGGGATTGAGCCAGGAATTCACGCTGGTCACTTCGGTTTCCTCGATGGTGAAGATATAATCGACGGCGTTGCCCTTTTCGGTGCACATCGTCATTATCATCTCGGCGTGGTCGTCGCCGTTGAGCTCGGCGAACGTTATGCGGAAACCGATGTCGGTGTCGGGGTTGAGCTCCAGCAGTTCTTTTGCACGGTCACCGATCATTGCGCCATAAAGCGCCTTGTCCTCTTCGCTGAGGACGAATTTACCAGCGTAGGGCTTTTCTGAGTTTTCAGAACTCCCCGAAGCGGCGGAGTTATCCGTAGTGCAGCCGCATGATACGGCGGAGATCAGAATTATTGCGATGGCTGCGGTCAGTGGTCTGTTCATGGTACCTCCTTACGCCTGTGCAGCCAGTGAATTAAGCTGACGGACAAGCTCTTCCTCCAGGCAGGAATAGAACAGCGTGAAGAGTATATCGGCGCTTCCCAGCAGGAATACGTTGCGGTTGGTTATCGCGGAGAGCGTGGGCACATAGGTGTAGATGTAGCCCTTGTACCACTCGGCGTCATAAGCGGGTACGGGTCTGCCGGATTTCACCAGCCGGCGTATCTCCTCAAAATCGTCCGGGATAACGTTGTCGTAGTTTCCGGCGCCCTTGGATATCACCATGTCGTAGATGGCTTTTATCTGCTTGTCGTTGAGGTATCCGCCGGCGGTCTTTACATTCTTCAGTGTGGGGAGCCTTACCGCAAAGGAATACACCATCAGCGACAGCACACGCTCGTATTCCGGTGTGTTCATCTCGGCGCAGCGCTCCTTGTCAAGGCGTATGCCGGTGTTGTAAAGGCAGGTGGTATCCGCAATATTGTTCAGCGATATTCTGAATATATCCTTGATATTGATGTTGTAGAAATCCTTGTCGGCTATCATGTAGATATACTTCATGGCGTTGAACAGGGATACTCCCGCCTTTACCACGGTTTCCGACAGCATTGTGAACGCTGTTCTTTCGCTTATGAATTCCATATGCTCCTCCTTTTTCAGACTGTAGGTGTGACCTTTTGTCCTGCCGTCAGTCTGAGATACTATTTTACCTGAAAACTCCTTTATTTCTCCGGTCTGAGGTCAAGCTCCTCGCGGCTGCTGTTCTTTCCCAGCAGGTCGCCGCCGTCCGGGAGTATCACGGTGAACTCCGTGCCCTTACCGACGTCACTCTGCACGCCTATCCGCCCTCCGCACTGCTCCACTATTTTCTTCGCCAGCGGAAGCCCCAGTCCGTTGCCCTTTGTGGCGTGGGAAACGTCCGCCTGGTAGAATTTCTCGAAGATATGCGGCAGCGCTTTCTGAGAAATACCGCAGCCGCTGTCGCGCACGCGTATCGTTATTACTCCGGCGTTGCGGTGGCAGCTCACGAATATCCGTCCGTTCTCCGGCGTGAATTTCACCGCGTTGTCGAACAGGTTGTTCCAGACATGCGAGAGCGTCTGCTCGTTCCAGGTGAATCTCACATCGTCAAGCTCCATATCGATGTCGATGTTTTTTTCAGTCCACTGGCTCTCAAGGCGCAGCATGCAGGTGCGCAGCTGCTCGTCAAGCTGGAATTCCGTCTTTCCGGTCACTATGTCGCTGGTTTCAAGGCTCGTCATGAGCAGAGTGTTGGCGGAAAGCTCCGAAAGATACTCGGTTTCCTCCAGGATTATCCTGGAGAACTCCTTCTGCTGCTCCGGAGTGAGGTCGCCTTCATAGAGCTGCCGCGCAAATCCGCGGATAGACACAAGCGGCGTCTTGAACTCGTGTGAGAAGCTCGCCATGAAATCCTGGTTGAACATCGCATTGTTGTTCAGCTCCCTGGTCATTTCGTTGAACATCTTTATGAGGTTCGCAAGCTCCTTTACGGTATGCTTTTCAGCCCAGCCCATGTCAACACGGGCGGTGTAGTCGCCCTCGGATACGCGCTTTGTTGCCTTGATAAGCTCCACTATCGGCTTTACCACCAGATTTACCGCAACGAACGACAGCAGCGTACCTATCACGATGCTGCTGACAACGGAGGCTATGATGTTCTCCGTGTCGCTGCTTCCGTTTGACACTACCATGTCTATCGCAATACGCGCGGTGAAGCTGAGCACGTCCGCAGCGACGGTTATCACAAGTATCAGCAGGCTCAGTTTTATTCCAAGTCGGCTGACCAGCGACAGGCTGATGAACTTCGGCTTCTTCATAACTGCTCCTGCTGCTTCGCGGTCTTTACCGCCTTGTATCCCAGTCCGCGCACGGTGACTATCTGTATATCCTTGTTGTCCTTTAGTCTGTCGCGCAGGCGGTTAATGTGTACGTCAACGGTGCGGGCTTCGCTCTCGCTGTCCATATCCCAGAATTCCTCCATGAGGCTGGCGCGGGTGAACGTCTTGTTCGGGAACGACAGCAGCTTGAAGAGTATCTGGAACTCCTTTTTCGGCATCTGAACTTCAACGCCGTTCTGTATCATGGTGAACGAATCGTATATCAGAGTGGTGTCCCCGACGACTATTTTCTGCTCCTCGGATATCCTTGCCCGGCGGAGCAGGGCACGCACGCGAAGTATCATCTCCACCTCGTCCACCGGCTTCACCATGAAATCATCGGTGCCCATTGTGAACGCCCGCCGGACGTCCTCGGCGCTGTCCCGGGCGGTGATTATCAGCACCGGGATATTGCTTCCGCCGTCCCGCATAGTCCGAAGGAACGTGTATCCGTCCATCGTCGGCATCATCAGGTCGAGTACCACAAGGTCGATGTGCGTGTTCTCCATCAGCTTCAGCGCTTCTGCGCCGTCGCCGGCGGTGTAGGGCTGGTAGCCGTTTTTCTCCAGCGTGTATTCGTACAGGCGTCTTATGTGCGCCTGGTCATCCACTACCAGAATGTTGAACATAATTACCTCCGTAAAACTGCCGCAGCTATCGCAAGGTCCTGCGGCCGGGTCACTTTCATGTTGCAGGCGGTGACCGGGGTTATGTGCACTTCCTCGCTGCACAGCTCCAGCAGGGAGCTGTCGTCGGTAAGCTCGTCGGCGCGGCTGCCGAGCCTTTCCACGCAGGAGAGGTAAAGCCCCCGCCGGAATGCCTGCGGTGTCTGCGCGGCGTACAGCGTGCTTCTGTCGGGAGTGCTCTCAACTATTCCGTTCGGCGAGCACTTCTTAATGGTATCCGTTACCGGGGCGGCGGCTATCGAAGCGCCGTAATTCACGGCGTCGTTCAGCACGCGGCCGATGTCCTCGGTGGATATCAGCGGGCGTGCGCCGTCGTGTATCGCGATATAGTCGCAGGCGCACTCCGGCAGGGCGCTCTTCACTGAAAGAAACCGCGTGGCTCCGCCGGTGGTGACGGATTTAAGCTTCGTCACGAGATGCTCCTGCATGAGCGCGCGGTAATCCTGCTCCTCGCCGCGGGGCGCCGCAAGGATTATCTCCTCAACGAGCGGCGAACGCTCGAACGCGAGGGCGCTGCGCACCGCCACGGGGATACCCTCCAGCGGGGCAAGCTGCTTGTTTATGCCGTTCATACGGGTGGAGCTTCCTCCGGCGAGAATTATCACAGAAAACATGCGTCCTCCTCAGCGTACTTCCCTGAAGTTGCCGTGCAGGCGGAAGTAGCTGTATTCCGTTTCGAAATTGTTCAGCAGGCGGAGCACCACCGGCTGGTCTATGCTGCCGGAGAACTCAAGATAGAACATGAACTCGTTGTCGGCGGTGCGGTATTCCAGTGGGAGCGGTTTGCTCTGTATCTTCGTGAGGTCCAGCTCATTGACCGCGAATTTCGTCAGCATGCGGTAGAGAGAACCGGAAATATGCGGCAGGGAGAGCGACACGGCGATGGTATCCGCGCCGTCGTATACCTCCATCTCCTTTGAGAAGCAGATGAAGCGGGTGGCGTTATTGGGGTCGGCGGCGATCGCCGGTTCAACGATATCCAGTCCGTGCATCTCGGCGCACTCGCGGGAGCAGATGCAGCCAAGCTCGCTGCTGCGGTTCTCTGCGACCATCTGTGCTGCCATCGCATTGTTCGCATAGGGGATAACGGTGAGATACGGGCGGCTTGAGATGTACTCCCCGCACTGGCGTATAGCCTGCTCATGCCCGAAGATTATCTTTATGTCCTCCGACTTAACGCCGTGCTTTGCGGCGAGGACGTGCGTGCAGGGCACGGTCACGGTGCGGTTGATGTAGACGCTGTGCTTTTCGAGAAGCTCCATGTTTGCCGTTACCTCGCCGGCGGTGCTGTTTTCCACCGGGACAACGCCGTAATCCGCACCTCCGCGCTCCACGGCTTCAAACACCTCGGCAAAGCTTCCGTGGAAATCCATTCTTCCTGAGGGGAACAGCTTTACTGCCGCGGCGTGCCCGTAGGCTCCGGCGATGCCCTGGACGGCTACCGTCGCGCCGGGTTTTATCTCCGTCTTGTGCGGTATCTGAACGGCGGGAGTTATCGTGTTGTTCTGGCGGCACTTGGAGATATCCATGATGTTGGTGAACAGAAATTCTGCGGAGCTTTTAAGCTCGTCCGGGGAGCGGTCGCGCACCGAGCGGATTATCGCCTTTTCGCGCTCGCTCTGGAATACCACCATATTATGCGCGGCCTTATACTGCGCCACCTGGCAGGTCAGGTCCATTCTCTGACGGAACAGCTCCAGCAGCTGGTCGTCTATCTTGTCTATATTCTTCCTTATCTCGCTTAAATCCAGCTCTGCCATTATTCTGCTATTCCTTCCCCTGTTACTATGACTTCCTCTGTTACCGGTATGCCGTCGTAGCTGCCGAAGCCCTCGTCTGCGGTAGGCTCCGCGGTCGGCTCGTAGTTCTCGGCAATGTACACGATTATCTCCTGGTTGTTTTCGACGTCAACAAGGTCGCCGACATCAACGCTGCAATGCGCCACGTTTCCGGTCGGGGCGTCGTTGGAGCGCTCGGTTTCCACGGAGTACTTTATGTTCAGCTTGCTCAGCTCGGCGGTGTATTTCTCGCTGGTCATTCCCGCAAAATCCGGCAGGGATACCTTGCTAGGTCCCTTGCTGACCGTCACCTCTACGGTCACGCCGGTGGTAACATCGGTGTTTTCCGGTATGCTCTGGTCAAACATCTGTCCGTTGGGATATTCGTCGGAATATATGTATGTCGGTACGAAGGTTATCTTGTTCTTGTAGCGCTCTACCTCGTAATCATAGCTTCTGCCGGTGAAGTTCGGCATTTTCAGCGTATCTCCGGTGACTACAGGCTCCGGCTCGGATGGTGTGGATGTCGTCGTCTGCTCCGGCTCGGAGGTCGTGCTTTCCTCAGTGGTGACGGTCGTTTCGGCGGTTTCGGGCTGCGATGAGTCGGAATTTCCGCCGGAGAACGCTCCGTTCAGCGTCATCACGAACACAACGATGAATGCCGCGAGTACGACGCCCGCGATAACCAGCACCGCGATGGTCTTGGCACGCTCCTTGCGCTGCTTCTGCTCGCGGCGGGTGAGCTTCGCCTTTTCGACCGGAGCAGCCTCTACAGGATTCGGCTGGCTGAACAGACGGTCAACGAATTCCGTCATCGTACGGATGCGGCTGTCGGGAGAAAGCCGCAGTCCCTCCATTATCGCGGAGGATATGTTCGCGGGGATGTTCCGGTTAATCATCATCGGCTCCAGCATGCTTCCGCCGCCGCGGGCTATCGCCTCGGTGGGTGTGCAGCCGGTCAGGCAGCGGTAGAGCACCGCCGCAATTCCGTATACGTCGGTCCAGGTTCCGTTTATCTCATTTGTGTACTGTTCGGGCGCCGCAAATCCCGCGAACACCTCGCAGGCTATCTCAGTGCCGGTCGTCCGGGCGGCGGATATCGCAAATCCGGTGAGCTTAAGTTCCAGCTTGTCAGTCACGAATATCGTGGACGGGGAAATGCCGCGGTGGAGTATACCGGCGGAGTGAATCAGACTCAGCGTTGTGAAGAACGGTGAAAACAGCTCCTTCGCCTGGTCCCATGCGATCTCCCCGGAAGAATTGGCAAGATATGTTTTCAGCGAAATGCCGTTGATGTACTCGAAAACAACGTACGCGGTGTTGTTCTCACAGAATACGTCAAGCACCGTCTGCACGTGCGACATTCCGCGGAGCTTCATCAGCGTGCGGTTGAGGTCGATGAACTCCGAGAGATAGGTCTTGTACAGCGCTGCGGAGGAAGGCTCCACGGTTATTTCAGTTTCGCCCTTTTTGCGCATGCACAGCGTGTCGGGCATGAATTCCTTTATCGTGACCTTTATTCCGGCGGCGGTGTCGTAGCCGATGTATACCGCGCCCTCACCGTTATAGCTTATCACCTTGCCGATGATGTATCTTTCGGCAAGGAATGTCCGGGGCGCAATATATGTGGGAATGCAGGGCGAATCGTCGCTGTAGCCGCAGAGCTTGCAGGGACCATCGTATGTCTTGTCGTTCATGCAGCCCATGCACAGTGAAGTATCTTTTGTCATTAGCTTTCTCCTGTATCTGTTCTGGAATATCGGTAAGTGTTTATCATACAAAACACCACTATAATAATATACTCCAAATGAGCCGGATTGTCAACCTTTTTGACACAACAGCCGCGGGCTTTATTGAAATTGTATCCAATTTGTAATATTTGCCCGTCAAAATAACGGGGTATGCGGCGGCTGACTGTAAAATTTTGTGCATACTGACGCAGATAATGCAGTATTTGGTGCGGATACCGTTGCATTTTGTACGGATTTGTGATATACTAATAAAAAGATATACACCCGGCATGAAAGGAATAAAATATGTTCAGAAGCAAAAGGCAGCAGGAGATAGTAATGTCCACGGAAGCGAAGCTCGCGCGTATGTTCGAGGAATTCAACGCGGAAAACCACCCCGAGGACGATGGGCGGCTGGTTTGCGAGACACGCTGTACAATGGCGCGGATACGCTCCTTTTCGGATTTCATGTACCTGATGAAGGTCAGACCGCTTCAGACCGCCTGCTACTACGGCGCGGCGGTGTTCTTCCTGCTGACGCTGGCGGCGGCGTGGTGCAGGGAATGGCTGCTGATGGCGATTTTCGCTGCGATATTTCTGGCGCTGGCGTCCGCGCCGCATAACATGCGTATCCGGTATTTCAACAAGCGAGCGGATAAGCTGGAGGACAGCTTCGGCAAGCTTATAAGCGCAGATTTCACCGCCGTGGACAAGGCGGTGCTGACGATAAGCACTCTGCCGGACGAGGAGCGCAGCAACGACGAGGAATCCTCCGCCGGAGGCTCTGCGGCTCTGCACGACGACAGTGCGGAGGTCATTGAGATACCATATAAAAAGATAGCGCTGGCGTACGAATGCAGTCACAGCTTCTACCTTTTCCCGGAGGAGATCGACGGCAGAAAGCTCGACGCCATCATATGCGACAAGACCCGCTTCATCTGCGGCACTCCGATGCAGCTTCGCGACAGGCTCATGCGCGCATGCGGAAAACGCTTCAAGCTTAAGACCAAAAAAATGTGACCGCTCCAACAGCAGAATATTTCAGCCGCCGGAAAACGTTCGTATGCCGACGGCACAGCGTTATTGTTATGTTATCCAAAAAAACAAAAAAATTTTTGTTTAATTATTAGAAAATCACTATTATGCCTTGATTTATGACAGGGGTTTATTGTATAATATAAACAAGAGTATTCTGACAAATGCTGTCCTTTTGGCTGCATGACGTTTTCGACAAGCAACCGACATCTGCGCTGTGTGCGGTCAGAAGATTTCTGTTTCCGCAGTGACCGCCGGCGGTTTTCTGGCTGCGTCATTCTGCGGCTCGCCCCGGTTTGGGCGGTATATTACAGGTTAAGAGGATTGATGCTATTGCTTTTCGGATATAAAATAGTCAAGACGGAGGTGCTCAACGAAAAGGGCGCGCTCCTGGTTTCGGCTGAGAAGAACTTCATTTTTCCGAAAAATCTTGACAGCAGTGAAGAGAGTATCCTTATCATAAAGGGTAAGGACCTCCCGGAACTTGAACGCGGCGTGAAAGTCACGGTCATCGCTTATTCAAAGGCGGGTGACAGAATACGCTATCTCGGCGAGATCGCTATGGCTCACAGCAGACAGATGAATGTTTCCATCGAGAAAAACCGCGATACAAAGGTGCTTGAGGAGCGCAGGAGATACTTCAAGATCAAGGTCAGTCTTGACGGCAGGGCGCTGTTCGTCGTACGCGATGAGGATACGATACGCTTTGAGGAGCCGGCGGATATTGAGATACAGGATATCAATGTCGGCGGCATATTCATGTCAAGCGACTTCGATTTCCAGAAGGACGACTGCGTGTGCGTGGACATAGAGCTGAATGACGGTTACAGGCTCAATACAATGGCGCGTGTGCTTCGCGTCCAGACAGACCAGGAAAACAACGTCCTCGGCTACGGCTGCGCTTTTGAGAGCCTTACCGCCGCGCAGGAGGACGCTATAGGAAAGTACATAAATCATCAGCAGCTTCTGCTGCGTGCAAGGCAGAATGGTGATGACGAGTAATACATAAGGTGCAGCGGTGCGCCGATAAATAAAGTCAACAAGTACGATCTTTGTGCGGCGTTGACTGGAAACTACATATTCAGGGGGATAAGTGACATGGGCAATTTCAGACTGAAAATAGTTCTGACAGTGATAATGCTGGTGTTTTCAATACTTCCGGCGGTCATCGTCGGCGCAGTCGGCACCTTTTCAGTGATAGGCTACGAGGGCTCTGCCAAGCAGAATACCCTTAAGCAGGTCAGCGAATCTAAGGCAGCTGGCATCGGTCAGCTGTTCAACTACTATACCAACAACGTCAACGCGGCTTCCAAGACCGAGGCTGCCATCAGCGGTGTTGACGGCGACGGCTCTGCGGACAGCCTGCTGAACGCTATCACGGCTTCCGACAGCGATATCATCGACGCTCTCGTGCTCCGCGACGACGGAACGGTAGTCGCTTCTGTGAACGGTCTCAGCGGCGGCATGTTTGAGAATCTTCCTGAGAACGGTATCGCGGATATGCAGAACGTTTCTTCGGTGCTTTCCTGGACCGGATACGCTGAGCAGCAGGTGGACGCAATATATGTTTCCGCGCCGATAAAGGACGACAATTCCAATGTCATCGGTTCCATGGTGGAGATAATCTCCATCGCTCCGGGCAGCGGGATTCAGAAGGCTATCGACGGTCAGTACGGCGATCTTGCCAACGGCAGATTCATGCTCGTTGACAGCAACGGAACCGCGCTGAACTACACTGCTGGCTCTGTAAGCAAGGACTTCTCCTCCACTGCGCTGTGGAACGACGGCGTAAAGCAGTACTTCGACTTTTCTAACAAGGGTTATCAGGATCTCAAGAACGCATCCGATACAAAGTCGATCAGGGGCAGCGCGGGTGGCAGCACCTACTGCATAGGTCTTGTTGACAAGAACGTGACTGATTGGAGATGGGTCGCAGCGGCTGACAACAGCAGCTTCACAAGCTTCTCCCTCACAACAAATATGCTCGGCTGGGTAGTTATCGCAGCGTGCGCGGTTGTATTCTCAGTCGGTTCCCTTATCGTTATCGGCAGATTCCTCGGCGGCATGAGCAACATGCTCAAGACCATGACCGAGATCTCCGACGCGGAGGGCGCTACCGATATCCGCTTCAAGATCACCAACAGAAGAAGCGAGCTTGGCGAGATCCAGGCCTCCTTCAACGATATGCTTGACGAGGTCTTCCTCAGCGAGGAGCGTCACCGCACCATCGCAGAGCTGTCTGACAACATGCTGTTCGAGTGGGATTTCCACAAGGAAAGAATGTACTGCTCTCCCAACATGCTTGCTAAGTTCGAGATAGACACCGACCAGTCCACACTGTCCAATGGTAGGTTCATCGACTCACTGATGAGCCAGGAGGACGCGGAAAAATACAAGCGCGACATCAATCAGCTGCTCAAGAACAAGAATGGCTACAGCAGTGAGTATCAGCTCAAGACCAAGAGCGGGGCGCTCATCTGGGTTTCTCTGCGTGCGGTGTGCATCACCGACCGTCTGAGCGAGCCGCTGAGAGTTATCGGCGTCATGACCGATATCGACAACGAGAAGAAGCTGGAGCTTCAGCTTTCCGAGCGCGCAAGCTACGACTTCCTGTCACAGCTGTACAACAGAAATACATTCATCAGGAACCTCACATCTGAGATCGAGCGCCGTGGTACAAAGCGCGTGGCTGTACTGTTTATAGACGTTGATGACTTCAAGTTCATCAACGACCGCTACGGACACACCATCGGCGACGAGGTCATCAGATTCGTTGCTGACACTATCCGCAAGAAGGTAGACGACAGGGGCGGCTTCGCAGGACGCTTCGGCGGCGATGAGTTTGTCCTCTGCTTCACCAACCAGGAGGATATTGAGAACATCGAGAATATCTCAATGGATATCATCAACGAGCTTTATGCGGGCTATGACACGCCGGACGGCTCAATGCACATCGACGTAAAGGCAAGTATCGGTGTTGCGTTCTGCCCCGAACATACAGAGGACGTCAACGAGCTCCTGTCCTTCGCTGATACTGCAATGTACTTCGTAAAGAAGAACGGTAAGACAAACTACCACATCTACATTCCGGAGGACAGCGCAACGGGCGAGTACATCGATCCTGAGGGTTTCTGATAACTCAACGAATACTGACCGAGGGCGGACATTTTATGTGCGCCCTTGTGATGTCTGATAAACTGATACGGGGGTATCTCAATTGGCAAAGATAATCGCACTTACAAATCAGAAAGGCGGCGTGGGCAAGACGACCACATGCTGCTCCATATGCGGCGCTCTGGCGGAAGCGGGTAAAAAGGTCCTGGCAATAGACCTTGACCCGCAGGGGAATCTCAGCTTTTCACTCGGTGCAGAGTCCGAGGACGTATATACCATCTATGATGTTTTCAAGGGGAACTGCGACATCGCAGACGCTGTTCAGCACGGCGAGATATGCGACGTGATATCGTCGAATATCCTGCTTTCCGGCGTGGAGCTGGAGCTTACCGGCGTCGGACGCGAGTATATCCTGCGGGAGCAGCTGGAGACTATCCGTGATGAGTACGATTTCATTATTCTGGATACTCCGCCGGCGCTTTCCGTACTGACGATAAACGCTTATACGGCGGCGGACGAACTGGTTATACCGATGCTGTGCGAGATACTCAGCCTACAGGGTATAGCCCAGCTCAAGCAGACTATTTTCGCGGTTCAGAGGTACTACAACAAGGAGCTGACCGTAGGCGGTATACTGCTCAATAAGTACAATCCGCGGCTCACGCTCACCCGCGATGTTGAGGATCTTGCGAACGTCATCGCGCAGCAGCTCAGCACGAAGATCTACAAGAACCGCATAAGCGCGAGCGTCAGCATTGCAGAGGCTCCCGCGCACGGAGAGAGCGTTATCACATACTCGCCGAAGTCCAAGGCGGCAAAGGAGTACACGTTGTTCGTCGAGGAACTTACCGGAGTTAAGTGCAATAAAGCGGCAAAGAAGAAATGACAAACGAGAAGAATATAATTACCGAGCGCTACAGCACCGACCAGGAGAGCGCAGTTCTGATGGCGGAGCGCCGCAAGGAGGACAAGCCCCGTGCCGCGCGTACGGCGGAAAAATCCGGAAAGACGGCGGCTAAGGAGAAGAAATCTCCGGAGAAAACCGTGAAAAGCTCCGGGAAGAAAACGCGTCAATCTGGCGTAAAAAAGCCGTCGGAGCCGGAGGAGCAGGCCGTCAGCGTGAAAACTCCTAGCGTCATGAAGCTCGTGGAGGACGATTCACTGGCGGAAAACCAGGTAATCGCCGCCGGGAAAAGCCGTATACCGCGTCAGCTGCGTGGCATAGAGCCGCTTTCCAGGGTGATACGCCGGGAGGCGGAGGCAGAGCGACGCGTGGAGGAGCAGCAGAACTCCCCGATAGTCAACCGGGAGCTGACCGGAATGGTGATAGAATCCGCTGTGCCGGAGGTTCTGGCGCGGTTCAACGCATGCGACTGCGGCATATGCCGTGCCGAGTTGTGCAGACTTGCAAGCGCGGAAATTCCGGCGCGATATATACGTATACCGGAAGCCGCTGACCTTAATTGGATGGGCTTTACGGAGGACGAAAGGCTGCTGATAGCGTCGCTTAAAAAGACAGTCATGTCGGTCATGATAAGGCTGATGATGGCTAACAAGAAACGTAATTTCCACGGCTGACAGAGGTATAGGGGTAATCTGCAACAAAATCTATAAAAATTGTTGCATTATGGCGGTAAATATGCTATAATACTTTCATAAAGCTGATAAAACGGGCTGGCGTCCCGGAATGGCAGAGGAGGTGGCTCCGTTGGATTGTTCCTTATGGTTCGGACGGTGCATGATAAACAGCGCGTCTGAAATAACAGAACATTTCGACCTGGCGTCGCTTCGTGGTTATTTCCTGGGCGGAAAACTGGTGGAGTGGCTCAGAGAGCACGGCGGAGAGCAGCAGGCGAAACGCCTTGAATCGCTCGACCCCTCCGACCCGGAGCTTGACAGCCGCCTCACTCAGGCTTTCGGCGTTGAAACGCCGTCCGTAAAGCAGGTTTTTACCGGGACTGAAAAGGTACGCGATGTTCCTGCGGCTGGCTCTTACAATGGTTCGTTTGCTGCGGGTTCCGGATTTGGATATCAGTTCGGCAGCTATTCCGGGAGCTTTCCGGGTTCGTATACGGGAAGCTATCTCGGCAGTTACGCCGGGAGTTATTCCGGCAGCTACACAAAATTCAGCCTTTGGGAATGGGAGTGGGAATGGCGATTCGGCGGCAGCTTCCGGAGTTACCGTGGGTCTTTCGGCGGGAGCTTCATGCCTGGCTCATTCACTGCGGGGTCGTTTATGTATGGCTCGTTCGCGGGCGGGTCTTTTCCGGGGTTCGGAGCGTATACGTTCGGGAGCTTTCCGGCGGGGTACGGCAGTTTCATTATTTCCGCCGATGATTACGACAGGATAATGTACGAGTGCCTGCGCAGATGTCCGCTGGACTGCTTCGGCTATGGCATTCATATAATCTGACAGAGGGTAACTATTTGGACGCATTTCATATAATTTCTACGGCTCCGTTTTTCGCAAAAAATAACGGGGCTTTTGCTTTAGAGGATTTCGATTTGTACTGCGCCGTCATTTCCGCGCTGCAATGGCGCAGGGACGGAAGCAGGATATTTCTGTACTGCGATGGTCCGGCGGCGGATTACATCAGGCGCTCCGGGCTGGAATCGGTCTGGGACGAGGTGCGGGATACGGTCCCGGACGACCTGGAGGGTATAGACCCGCAGATGTTCTGGGCGGCGGGGAAGCTATTCGCGCTTAGGCAGATGGAGGCACCCTGCGTGATGATAGACACCGACCTCATCGTCTGGCAGAAGCCGCAGTTCGGGGAAGCGCTCATCGCGGCGCACCGGGAGGATCTTAATCCGGATATATACCCGGAGTTTGAGTATTTCCGCGCTCCGGGGCACTGTATTCCGGATTTCAGCCGGGAGGTACTGCCGCTGAACACGGCGTTTCTGTACATGCCGGATAATTCGCTGAAGGAGTTCTACACGTCCCAGGCAATAGCGTTCATGAAGTTCGCAGAGAGCTGCGGCGACCGTTTGAAATACATGGTTTTCGCGGAACAGCGCATGGCGGCTATGTGTGCAGAGTTCACGGGGACTCCGGTGGAAACGCTGCTTGAAAAGGAATTTCTGTTCTTTCCGCAGGATAAGTACACACATCTGTGGGGCGCAAAGCAGCAGATGCGGGATCATCCGGTGCTCCGGGAGGAATTCATCTGGCGATGTATCGCCAGGATACTGCGGGATTTCCCTGAGTGGGAATGGACTATCGACAGGGTAAAGGAGGCAGCGAGGTGATATATCTCGACAACGCGGCGAGCGCTCCGGTGCTGGAATGCGCAATAAAGGCGGCACAGCCGTTTCTGACGGAATGCTGCGGCAATCCTTCGTCTATACACTCTGAAGGGCGCCGGGCGGCTCTGGCGCTCATAGAAGCCCGTGAGAAGTGCGCGGCGGCTGTCGTCGCAAAGCCGGAGGAGATAATTTTTACCTCCGGTGGCACGGAATCGGACAATATGGCGGTCAGCTCTGCGTTTCTGGCGGGATTGGAGAACGGCAGAAAACGCATAGTCACAACGAAAATCGAGCACCCTGCTATTCTGGAGTCATGCCGCTTCCTGGAGCGGTTCGGCGCGGATATACAGTACCTTAATGTCAGTTCGGAGGGGTACGTTTCGGCGGAGCAGGCGCGGGAGCTTATCACTGAGGACACGGCGCTCGTTACGGTAATGACGGCGAACAACGAGGTCGGAACTATACAGCCGGTATGCGATATCGCCGGGATATGCCGGGAGCGCGGAGTGCCGTTCCATACGGACGCAGTGCAGGCCACCGGGCTTGTCCCGCTGAATGTGGACGATATCGGCTGCGACATGCTGTCGGTTTCGGCGCACAAGTTCGGCGGGTTACGTGGGGCGGGGCTGCTGTACTGCCGCGGAGGGACGCCGGTAACTCCGCTTATACACGGCGGCGGGCAGGAATACGGTCTGCGCTCCGGGACGGAGAACACCGCCGCCATCATCGCGATGGGCGCAGCTATGGAATACACGTGCCGTGATATTCCGGCTAAGTCCGCGAAAATTGCGGAGCTGCGGGACAGGCTCATTTCCGGATTGCTCAAAATCCCCGGCAGCAGGATGAACGGCGGTATATCGCCCAGGCTGTGCAGTAACGTCAATGTTTCTTTCGCCGGGGTGGAGGGTGAGAGTCTGGTTCTGGGACTTGATCTTCGGGGCGTGTGCGTTTCCTCTGGTTCGGCGTGCTCCAGCGGAAACGAGGAGCCGTCGCATGTGCTGCGGGCTATGGGAGTTCCCTACGATATGCTCAAAGGTTCGCTGAGGCTCACGCTGTCGGAGTTCAATACCTCCGACGAGGTGGAAAGAACGATACAGGCAGTCCGGGAAACCGTCGGAACTCTGCGGGAGCTTCGGGGGTGGAATGGCTGACGTGAAAAAGGAATGGGTACGAAATGCGCTGGCGGCTGCCGAGGGTTTGCTGTGCCCGGCACTCTGCCTGGCGTATGTGATCTTCGGGGCTGCGGTGTGGAGCAAGGCGTACTATCTGTGCCCGGTGCTGGCGCTGGTTCTGGCGGCGCTGATTTTTTCAGGGAATGTACGGCGGCTTGTTTTAAAGTGCGTTTGCTCTGTGTGCCTGACGGTTCTTGCATTTATCCTGGCATATGGGCTGAGATGGTGGAACTGGGCGTTTGAGCTGTTCAACCCGGATTATGGCAGAATGAACGCGGGGACTGGATTCGGCATTGCCTTTATATGGACTCCGTCTGTGTTTATAGCGCTGGCGGTTGCCATAGCCGCAGGCTGTGCGGCAAGTCTTATAATAATTCACAGGAAAAAGTTACAGAGAGGTATTACAATGCTTATAAGGGAACTTGAAGAAAAAATGTGGCGCGCGGCTCAGGCGCGGGATAAGGCGGCGTTTCTGGAGCTTGTGGACGAGAATGCCGTGATGGTCTGCGGGGGATTCCGGTGCAGCGGCGCGGAGTACGCAGGGATGATCAGTGAATTCGACTGCGCGTCGTTTGTTATAGAGGGCTTTGAAACCGTCTGCGAAACGCCGGACATGAAGCAGGTGCATTACGTCATTACTACAACTGCCGGAGATAATAAGAACGCCGACCTTTCCGGGAAATTCCACGTGACCTCCACCTGGAGGAATAGCGGCGGAAGCTGGAAGCTCGTGTTCAACATGGACAGCAGGATTTTTGAGAGGTAAACCGGGTAAATTTTATTTCCACCCCTTGACAAACGGCGGAATGTGTGTTATAATTCAGATAGAATATGTTGAAATGCGATGATAGGAAACAAAGCCCTGGCGCACTTCCAGAGAACCGGCGGTCGGTGCGAGCCGGTAGGGTTGCAGGGTCATAGCTCCTCCTTGAGCAGAACAGCTGAACGGGCGCGGCGTATCCGGCGCTTAACTAAGCTGTTACGGTTTCTCCCGTTATAGAGAGGCACATTGTCTGATGTGACCGAGTGGGCAGGTTTATTCTGCCAATGAGAGTGGTACCGTGGAGTATTCAGCTTCATCTCTTAGTTGAGATGGAGCTTTTTTTATTTTGCGGTCTGCGGCAGTTCAACGGAATTCTGTATTATATAGCGTGATATAACGCAGGGCTTCGCCCGGAAAGGAAAAAACATGACACAGGCAAACAAGTACGCAAGAAGATATTTCATGCCGCCGTTCAGATGCATGGACTGGGCTGAAAAGGATTACATCGAGAAGGCTCCCAGATGGTGCAGCGTTGACCTCCGCGATGGCAACCAGGCGCTTATTATCCCGATGAGCCTGGACGAAAAGCTGGAATTCTTCAAGAAACTCGTCGAGGTAGGATTCAAGGAGATCGAGATCGGATTCCCCGCTGCTTCCGAAACTGAGTATGAATTCTGCCGTGCGCTTATCGAGCAGAACCTCATTCCCGACGACGTGACTGTCCAGGTCCTCACCCAGAGCCGTGAGCATATCATTAAGAAAACTTTCGAGGCACTCGACGGCTGCAAAAACGCTATCGTTCACCTGTATAATTCCACCTCTGTTGCCCAGCGTGAGCAGGTTTTCCGCAAGAGCAAGGAAGAGATAATCGACATCGCCGTTACCGGCGCCAGGCTTCTGAATGAATACCGCGAAAAGACCCCTGGTAACTTCCGCTTTGAGTACTCCCCGGAGAGTTTCACTGGAACTGAGCCAGAATTTGCAGCGGAGATATGCAACGCTGTTATAGACATCTGGAAGCCCACGCCTGACTGGAAGGCCATAATCAACCTCCCCGTTACCGTTGAGGAGAGCCTGCCGCATGTTTACGCACAGCAGGTGGAATACATGTGCAAGGTGCTCCACAACCGCGACAGTCTGGAAATCTCCCTCCACCCGCACAACGACCGCGGCTGCGGTATCGCAGACACCGAGCTTGGACTCCTCGCAGGCGCTGACCGCGTTGAGGGTACGCTGTTCGGAAACGGCGAGCGTACCGGTAACGTGGATATCGTCACGCTGGCGCTTAACATGTATTCCCACGGCGTTGAGCCGAACCTCGATTTCAGCAACCTGCCGGAGCTGGCTTCTATCTACGAGCGGCTCACCAGAATGCACGTTTACGAGCGTATGCCATACAGCGGACAGCTTGTATTTGCGGCGTTCAGCGGTTCTCACCAGGACGCTATCGCCAAGGGCATGAAGTGGCGTGAGGAAAAGGATCCCGAACACTGGAACGTTCCGTATATCCCGATAGACCCGCACGACATCGGCAGAGAGTACGAGGGCGACGTTATCCGTATCAACAGCCAGAGCGGCAAGGGCGGAATCGGCTTCCTCATGGAGCAGACCTACGGTATCATCATGCCGCCTAAAATGCGCGAACACTTCGGCTACGTTGTTAAGGGAGTTTCCGACCATCAGCACAAGGAGCTTCACCCGAACGAGATCTACGATATCTTCGAAAAGACATATCTGGAGCCACAAGGCAAGCTGAAATTCGTCGAGGCGCACTATACCCAGGGCGAGCATATCACGGCGACTGTCACTATGGAAGTAGGCGGTCAGAAGCGTACATGGGAGGGCGCCGGAAACGGTCGTCTGGACGCGGTTTCCAACGCAGTCAAGACCGGCCTCGGCATTGACTTCCATCTTGCTACCTATACTGAGAACGCGGTCGAGCAGTCCTCAAAGTCCAAGGCTGCGGCGTACATCGGCATTTCCAAGCCGGACGGCTCCGTAAGCTGGGGCGCGGGTATCCATACGGATATCATAGTGGCTTCGGTAAGGGCGCTGGTGGCTGCGGTCAATAATTCCGGGCTTATCTGATTATGAATAGCTTCAGGGCGCGCTTCGGTGCGCCCTTTTTCTTGACTTTAAATCGTTCGTGTGATATAATTAAATCTGGAAATGTAGTCTGTGAAGGGAGTGCGTATGGATAAAATAAGGGCCGAGATAAAATGCAACGACAGATTTTTTAATGCCGGTATGGCAGCGGCAGTCATTATTCTTGCGATTTGGTTTGCTGTAATGCTGACATATTTCTCGGTGGTCAGTCTGGTATTGTTTTTGATCTTCACTGCATTATCTATCGCAATTGTAATAGCTTATGAAAAAATACCAACAGTTGCAGAAGCGGACGGTAATGAACTCAGATGGAAACACCTCCTCGGCTGGAAGTCCATTAAATATGCGGATATTTTAACTATGACATGCGAACCGGAGGAACTGCACGGGCGCTATTCCAGTACGCAATGTATGAAGCTGTATATAACCACCGAGGACGATGAATGTACGCTGAGCCAGATAATAGATACAAATAAAATGCTTAAGGACAGGCTTGACGGACAGGAAACGGATATTCCGGTCATGCGGCTGTATGAATTCATTAAAGAAAAATCCGGAAAATAATTTTCATTTTCTGTGTTTAAAGTGTTGAAAATTCTGCGGGAATGTGGTATACTATATATAGGCATTACAATACAGAAAGCGAGTGATTCATCAACATGAAGTGTCCCGAATGTGGCTGCGAGGAGAGCAAGGTAATCGACTCCCGCCCGACCGAAAATAAGGTGCGCCGCCGTCGCGAGTGCATACAGTGCGGCTTCCGGTTTACGACCTACGAGATCATCGAGGATATACCGCTGATGGTCATAAAAAAGGATAATTCCATTGAGCCGTTCGACCGCCAGAAGCTTGTTGACAGGCTGTGCAGAGCCGCTGTTAAGCGTCCGGTAAAGCTTGAGACCATAGAAAATATGGTGGACGAGATCGCCGCGGAACTTAAAAATTCCCTCCAGAGAGAAGTAACGAGCGAGAAGATCGGTGAACTGGTGCTCCACAGGCTGAAGGACATTGATGTTGTTGCTTATATAAGGTTCGCCTCGGTGTATAAGGATTTCAATGACGTTGACAGCTTCGTGAAGATAATCTCCGAGCTACAGGAAAATGGATAATACGTACGGACTCCGCAGTAATGCGGGGTCCTGCTTGTTTGTGTAATTTTTTGTAATACGATATGTATAATACGGTTGAAAACCGAGAAAAGTTATTGTGCAGTATTTTTTCGAAAAAGTGTTGACTTTTTTATTGAAAGGGTGTATAATAATTAAGCTTTCGAGAGAAAGCAACAAAAAAGATCACGAAGTGACCTGAAATCAAAAGTTTTTCAGAAAATTTTGAAAAACCTCTTGACAAGATGGAAACAAAGTGATATAATAAATGGGCTGTCGCGCAAGCGACTATCTCTTCCAGAGAAAATCACTTGAAGATGAATCAAGAAAAAAACAAAAGAAATTTTGAAAAACCTCTTGACAAGTCAAAAAGAAAGTGATATAATGGATAGGCTGCTAAGAAGCGGCGAGAGAGAAACCTCGAAATCACATCGATTTTGAAAAAAATCAAGATAAATTTTAAAAAAAGTTTTAAAAAACCTCTTGACAAACTCGAAAAGATGTGATATAATAACAAAGTCGCCTGAGAGATTAGGATGACAGAGTTAAAAAGCTCCTTGAAAATTGAACA
>CAKSHT010000008.1 GCA_934457235.1 uncultured Oscillospiraceae bacterium | reverse complement strand
GAAGAAGCAGATCGAGATCCAGCAGAACATTCTTCAAAAGACCCGCAAGGAGGCAGACGAGTACAGAAACCGCCTGCTGACCGCATACAAGTCCCATATGGATCTTATCGCGAAGCTCCCCGAAATGTGCGAGAATGAGTATATCCGCACAACCGCGCTCGATGTGGAGAAGCGCGAGGCTGAAAAGGCTAAGTCAGCCGCAGCAAAGCAGACTCAGAAGCCCGCATCTGCACCCGTAGATGAGAAGCCGTCATCCGAGAAGCCCGCAGAAGCTCCCGAACCGAAGAAAACTCCGGTAGCCGCAGGCGCTGTTCCGGCTGAGGAACCGTTCCGTGCGATGCCACACGGCGAAAAGACCGCCGAAAGCGATCTGCCGTTCTTCAGCAGCGACCAGGAGAAAAAGCCGCGTCACACTGACCTTCAGTTCGGAAAGAATCTGAACAAGTAAAACCACTCCGTTTACGGAGAAAGATATAAATTAAGGAGACATAGCTGATGTCAGAGGATTTCAACAACACATTAAATCTTCCCAAGACCGACTTCCCGATGAGGGGCAATCTCCCCCAGAGAGAGCCGGAGATGCTGGACAAGTGGGAGCAGGATCGCCTGTACTATGAGCTTTCTGAAAAGAACAAGGGCAAGCCGTCATATACCCTGCACGACGGCCCTCCATATGCAAACGGCAATATCCACATGGGTACCGCGATGAACAAGGTGCTCAAGGATATCATCGTAAAGTACAAGAGCATGACCGGCTTCAACGCTAACTACGTTCCCGGCTGGGACTGCCACGGACTGCCTATCGAGCTCAAGGCTATCAAGCAGATCGGACTTGACAGCGGCACGATCGACCCGGTAACTCTCAGAAAGAGCTGCCGCGAGTTCGCACTGTCCTGCCTGGATGGTCAGAAGAAGCAGTTCAAGCGCCTTGGCGTATGGGGCGACTTCGATAACCCCTATCTTACCATCAGACCTGAGTTTGAGGCTAAGCAGGTCGAAGTATTCGGCAAGATGATGCAGAAGGGCTACATTTACAAGGGTCTGAAGCCGGTTTACTGGTGCGCAGACTGCAACACCGCCCTGGCTGAGGCTGAGATCGAATATCAGGACGACCCCTGCTATTCAATCTACGTAAAGTTCCCGATAACCGATTCCAAGGGCAAGTTTGACGACCTCGGAATCGACCTTAGCAAGGCTTACGTCGTTATATGGACAACCACGACATGGACTCTTCCGGGCAACCTGGCTATCTGCCTCGGTCCGAACTACGAGTACACATTCGTAAAGGTCGAGGACGAGGAGAGCAAGTCCTTCGGTCAGTACCTGCTGATGGCTACCGAGCTTGTTTCCACTGTTATGGACGCCGTAGGCATCAAGAAGTACAGCACCATCGGTTCTTTCCTCGGCTCCGAGCTTGAGCTTATCGAGACCGATCACCCGTTCATGGGCAGAAAGTCCCCGGTGATCGTCGGCGACCACGTTACTCTCGACAGCGGTACAGGCTGCGTTCACACTGCTCCTGGCTTCGGTCTTGAGGACTTTGAGGTATGCAATAAGTACAAGGGCATGTTCAAGATAATCGTGCCCGTAAACGAAAAGGGCGTTCTGACCGAGGAAGCAGGCGACTTCGCCGGCTTAAAGACCGCAGACGCCAATAAGGTCATCGCAAAGCGCCTTGAGGACGACAACACCCTGCTCGCAATGCAGAAGATCGTCCACCCGTATCCGCACTGCTGGCGCTGCCACGAGCCGATAATCTACCGCGCTACAGACCAGTGGTTCTGCAACGTTGACATGTTCAAGGCTGACACCATCAAGGCTATCGAGGACGTTCAGTGGATCCCTGAGTGGGGCGAGGAGCGTATCAAGAACATGGTCAACATGCGCAGTGACTGGTGTATTTCCCGTCAGCGCCGCTGGGGTGTTCCGATCCCGATACTCTACTGCGAGGACTGCGGAAAGGTCATCGTAAACGACGAGACCATCAAGGCTATCTCCGACATGTTCCGCAAGGAAAGCTCCGACGCATGGTACTCCAGGGATCCGTCCGAGTTCATTCCCGCAAGCGTAAAGTGCGAGTGCGGCTGCAATAAGTTCCGCAAGGAAATGGATATCTTCGACGTATGGTTCGACTCCGGCTGTACTCACGCCGCTGTTCTCCAGGAGCGTCCCGAACTGTCCTGGCCGGCTGACCTCTATCTTGAGGGCTGCGACCAGTACCGCGGCTGGTTCCAGAGTTCCCTGCTGACTTCCGTTGCCACCACCGGCAGAGCGCCTTACAAGGCTGTCTGCACCCACGGCTGGGTAGTTGACGGAAAGGGCGAGGTAATGCACAAGTCCAAGGGCAACGTTGTCCTGCCCGAGGAGGTAATCAGCAAGTATGGCGCTGATGTTCTCCGTCTGTGGGTGGCTTCCCTTGACTTCCACAACGATGTAAGAGTTTCTCCGGAGATGCTCAAGCAGCTTTCCGAGGCTTACAGAAAGATAAGAAACACTGCCCGCTTTATCCTGGGCAACCTGGGTAACGGCGATGGCTTCAACCCCGATACCGATATGGTAGCGCTTGACAAGCTCAGCGACTTCGACAAGTGGGCGCTCTCCAGACTGGATTCCGTTATCGAAAAGGTAAAGGTTTCCTATGAGGCGTTCGACTTCTACCTTGCATATCATGCAATCCATAGCTTCTGCGTGGTTGATATGTCCAACTTCTACCTGGATATTGTCAAGGATACGCTGTACTGCTCAGCAGAGAAGTCCGAGGAAAGACGCGCTGTCCAGACCACAATGTATATCATTCTGGACTCCCTGGTAAGACTGGTGGCTCCTATTCTGACATTCACCTCCGATGAGATCTGGAAGTACATGCCGCATAAGTCCACAGACGACCTGCGCGGTGTTCCGTTCAACCAGATGCCCGAAAAGACCGGCGTTGAGGTCAGCGCTGAGTTCGAGGCTAAGTGGAACAAGATTCATGCAGTACGCGACGATGTCCTCAAGGCTCTTGAGGAAAAGCGTACCGCAGGCGTTATCGGTAAGTCTCTTGACGCCGGCGTGACAATCTATGCTGATGGCGCTGACTTTGAGCAGCTGTCCGGATATCCGGAGCTTGCACAGGCGTTCTCCGTATCCTATGTGAACGTGAAGAACGGCGCTGACGGCGAGTTCAAGGGCGCTGTTGAGGGTGTTTACGTCAGCGTTGAAAAGGCGGCTGGCGAGATGTGCGAGCGCTGCTGGAGCCATGCTCCGTCAGTAGGCTCTGACGCACAGTATCCGCACCTCTGCGCACGCTGTGCAGCAGTCATGAAGCTTGATCTGGGCTGATAATTTCCGGCAGGGGAGGGGATTTTCCCTTTCCCTGCCTGATTTGTTACAGGCATTCAGTTCGGAGAAAGGGCATAATGAAAGCATTTCTGAGTAAATACAGGCAGTACGCGGCGCTGGTTCTGGCGCTCCTGCTTGTGGGAATAGATCAGCTGACCAAGTGGCTGATAAGCTCAAATATGGAGCTTAACTCCACGACGCACCTTATAATGATAGGCGACACCGAGGTGCTGAACTTCTACTACTGTCTCAACAGTGGTTCCGCGTTCAGCATGATGGAGGGCAAGACAGTGTTCCTCATCGGGATAACGTCGCTTGTCATCGTGGCGCTCATCATCGGTCTGCTGACGAAGCGTATAAAACGCGCTCCGTATGTCGTGGCGGTTTCGCTGATAATCGGCGGCGGCATCGGAAATCTCATCGACCGTGTGTTCAACGGCGGCGCTGTTATCGACTTCATAGACGTGCGGATAATCAACTTCGCGATATTCAATTTCGCGGATATCTGCGCGGTGGTCGGCGGCGTACTGCTGTGCCTGTTCGTTGTTATCGACGAGATAAAGGAGAGCCGCCAGAAAAAACGCGGCAAATCCGCAGAGGGTGCTTCCGAAGCACCGAAAGCCGATGGAAACGATTGAGCTGACAGCCCCCGGCGGAATCCGCCTGGACAAGCTTATCGCCGATGGTACGGAGCTGTCCCGCAGCGCGGCGGTGCGGCTGATAGAGCAGGGGAACGTTCTTGTGAACGGTGCGCCGTGCGGGAAGAAAGACATACCGTCCTCCGGGGCGCTCGTTGAGATAAGCATTCCGGAGCCGCAGGGAACGGATATACTCCCGGAGGATATCCCGCTTGACATCGTGTACGAGGACGACGACCTGCTGGTGGTGAACAAGCCCAAGGGCATGGTAGTCCACCCGGCGGCGGGGCATAATTCCGGGACGCTTGTGAACGCGCTGATGTTCCATTGCGGCGACAGCCTGTCGGGGATAAACGGCGAGATACGTCCGGGCATAGTCCACCGTATCGACAAGGATACGAGCGGGCTGCTGATGGTGGCGAAGAACGACTTCGCGCACCTGGGATTATCCGAGCAGATAAAGGAGCATAGCTTCACCCGCGAGTACGAAACGGTCGTATGCGGCGCGATCAAAGAGGACGGCACGGTAAACGCCCCGATAGGGCGGCATAAGACCGACCGCAAGAAGATGTGCGTGACGACCGAGAACTCCCGGGAAGCGGTAACGCATTATTTCGTGCTGGAGCGATTTGCAGGCTACACTCATCTGAGGGTAAGGCTGGAAACCGGACGCACTCACCAGATACGCGTGCACATGGCTTACCTGGGGCACCCGGTGGCGGGGGATCCGGTGTACGGCAATGGCAAGCCCGCGTGGCTGGAGGGGCAGTGCCTGCACGCGAAGAAGATCGGATTTGTGCACCCCAGGACCGGGGAGTATATGGAGTTCGACAGCGAGCTGCCGGATTATTTCAAAAAATTCTTGAAGAGCATAGAGGGCTGAGAATGGATTTCAGCAAGGTTATACTGATGACGGATCTCGACGGAACTCTGCTGACTGACGACAAGCAGATACTTTCCGGGGATCTTGAGGCGATAGACCGCTTCCGTAACGGCGGCGGGATATTCACGATGGCAACGGGTCGCGGCTGCGCGATGGCAAAGCACATCGCAGACAAGCTGCGGCTGGACTGCCCGGCGGTTGTATACAACGGCGCGGCGGTCTACGACTTCCGGAAGGAGAAATTCCTCTGGCAGTGCGCGATCGGAGATAAGGCGCTGGGCATAATAAAAAAGATAGCCGCGAAGTTCCCGGACATCGGCGTTGAGGTGCTGCGTGAGAACACTGTGTTTGTCCCGTTTTTGAACGAGATGGAGCAGTGGCACCTTGATTTGGAGCATGTCCCGGCGGATTTCACGCCGCTTGACGATATCCCGCGGGACGGCTGGCTGAAGGTGCTTTTCGCGTACCCGCCGGAGAAGCTCGACGGGCTTGAGAAGTACGTCGCGGATGAACCGGAGTTTCGGGGCGTACACTGGGTGCGCTCAGCGCCGATGTTCTTTGAGTGCCTGCCGGAGGGAATTGACAAGTCGGCGGGATACCGTCAGCTGATAAAGGCGATAGGCGCGGAGGACAGGTTCACCGTCGGGGTCGGTGATTTCATGAACGACCTGGCGATGATACAGTCCGCGGATCTGGGCGCGGCGGTGGCGAACGCGCAGCCGTCCGTGTGGGAAGCGGCGGATATCGTCCTGTGCGACAATAATTCCGGCGCGATGGCACAGCTTATAAATCATATTGCAAGGATGTGAGTCGATGTATCTTCCGGTATTTGAGGAGCATTGTCCAAAATGCGGCGCAAGGGTCGTACGGGCTGCCTTTTCTGCAAAAAGCGTAAAGGTCTGCAAAAGCTGCGGAAAGTCCTTTGGAATGCCGGTCATACGTCTGGGAGCTGAGAAGACGAAACCTGCCTTTCGGTTCACATGGGAAAAAGTCGTGCTTACTTTGTCGATGCTGATATTGCTTGCATTTATAATTGGCATGGACATTGCACGATCAACTGTATAAGACATCGGGCGGGAAGCCGCTTGAATAAAGTTAAACCGGGCGATAGCCCATAATTCACAGGAGGTCTATATGGACGCACTACTGAAAAAGCAGCTTGAGATCGCTGCAACCAAGGTCAGAATGGGAGTGATCGAGGGCGTACACGCAGCTAAGGCTGGACACCCCGGCGGATCCCTTTCCGTCGCTGACACACTGACATATCTTTATATGCACCGCATGAACGTTGACCCCAAGAACCCTACCATGCCCGACAGGGACAGACTGGTTCTTTCCAAGGGACACACCGCGCCTGCGCTGTATGCTGTTCTTGCACAGAGAGGATTCTTCCCGGTCGAGGAGCTCAAGACTCTCCGCAAGATCGGCTCCAGACTCCAGGGACACCCTTCCATGGGTAAGCTCCCTGGCATCGACATGAGCACCGGCTCCCTGGGACAGGGAATCTCCACTGCATGTGGTATGGCGCTCTCCGGTAAGATCTCCAGCGACACCTATAAGGTATACACTATCCTGGGCGACGGCGAGATCGAAGAGGGTCAGGTATGGGAGGCTGCAATGTTCGCAGCGCAGTATAAGCTTGACAATCTGGTCGCAGTCGTTGATAACAACGGACTACAGATCGACGGTAAGATCGAGGACGTAATGTCCAGCTATCCTATCGATGAGAAGTTCAAGGCGTTCGGCTGGCATGTCATCTGCATAGATGGTCATGATTTCGACCAGATCGAAAAGGCGTTCAACGAGGCTGAGACCGTACTCAACAAGCCGACCGTAATCATTCAGAAGTCCGTAAAGGGCAAGGGCGTATCCTTCATGGAGAACCAGGTAGGCTGGCACGGCAAGGCTCCGAACGACGAGGAGTACGCCGTTGCAATGAAGGAACTCGGCGACCACCTCGCAGAGCTTGAAAAGTAATTCTGAACATCGAAAGGATCAATAGATATGGAAAAGAAAGCAACCCGTGACAGCTACGGCGAAGCGCTTGTAATGCTCGCCGAGAAGCGCCCCGACCTGGTAGTCCTGGACGCAGACCTCGCAGCTGCAACAAAGACCGGAACCTTCAAGAAGGCATATCCCGACAGATTTTTTGACTGCGGTATCGCAGAGGCTAATATGATGGGCGTTGCTGCTGGTATCGCAAGCACTGGCAAGCTCGTATTCGCAAGCTCCTTCGCGATGTTCGCAGCAGGCAGAGCGTTTGAGATCGTACGCAACAGCATCGGCTATCCTCATCTGAACGTAAAGATCGGCGCAACACATGCTGGTATCTCTGTCGGCGAGGACGGCGCTTCCCACCAGTGCAATGAGGATATCGCGCTGATGAGAGCGATCCCTGGCATGACTGTTATCAACCCTGCTGACGATGTTGAGGCCAAGGCAGCAGTCCTGGCAATGGCTGATTTCGTAGGTCCGACCTACATGCGTTTCGGCAGACTTGCAGCTCCGATTTTCAACGACGCAGCTACCTATAAGTTCGAGCTTGGCAAGGGCGTACAGCTCAAGGACGGCAAGGATGTCACCATCATCGCAACAGGTCTGATGGTAGCCGAGGCTATCGAGGCTGGTAAGGCTCTCGCAGAGCAGGGTATCGATGCACGTATCATCAATATCCACACCATCAAGCCCATAGACCGCGACATCATTGTAAAGGCTGCCAGGGAGACCGGCAGGATCATCACTGTTGAGGAGCACAGTGTTATCGGCGGTCTTGGCTCCGCAGTTGCAGACGTTGTTACCGAGGAATGCCCCGTTCCCGTTATCAAGATCGGCGTGAAGGATGTTTACGGACATTCCGGTCCTGCGGCAGACCTGCTCAAGGAGTTCGGTCTGTGCGCTGAGAACATCGTTGCCGTTACAAAGGCAGCGCTCGGCAAGTAATTTAGCGTTATCCGGATCATTCGGGGGCTGGCTCTGGTCAGTCCCCGTGTTATTTGACACTGAAATGTAACTTTTTGCGGTTATGGCTGTTATAATTATCAGAGATACAGAATCTGATAAAGGAGTGACTGGTATGAATTCACAGCAGTGGAAAAACGTCCTCGACCAGCTGGACGAGGATATAGTGAACTCCGCGGCGGAACGGCTCAGCAGCGCCGAATCCGACGAGGATCCGTCACAATACCCGGTGGACAGCAGCCCACGGGAGTATAAGAACATCAGCCGCAAAAAGAAGCGCGGAGGGCTGTTCATCGGGATAGGCTCAGTGGCGGCAGCGGCTGCGGTCACGGGCATAGTGCTCGTGAGGAACGTCCCGGTTCAGCAGGAAGCGTCCGAGCTTAAGGACGGCGCTTCGCTCAAGGCGGCGTCGGCTATGACGACTGCGCCGTCCCCGCTGGTCATAGAGGACGCTGCGGAACATGTCAGCTCATTCACCGCAGAGCACGATATCAACGAGTTCCCCGCCGGGTTTTCCGGGGCTTCGCTGACGCTGTTCGAAGAGTACTTTTACGGTGCCTGGACGGGCGAGGAAACAACGATAGACCTGTGCTACAGCGCGAACTCCGCGTTCGGCGGGGATTACACCTGCACTGGAATCAAGCAGACTGACGCCGGCTGTTACATGGGCGCGCAGAGCGGTACGCAGTACGATCTGTGGTATGTACGTCCCGATGATAATTCGGGGATGATGTACATTTTCAGAAACGTATCGCTTTCAGACGGCGTGATACAGTATAACGACGACGGGACGATATCCTGCGGAAACACCGAGAGTTTCCAGTTATCCAGCACCAGCCCTGACGAATACAACACAATCGGCTACTTCGGAAAGGTGAAGCTCGCGGACGACCTGGGAATGACCCCGGAAGCGCTCTACAGCCAGGCGGAGCTTGACACATACGCCGGCAGCGACGCGGGCGAAGCCCACTGGATACGCTCCGAAAGCGGATACAGCTCTCCCTGGGACAAGGTGGTGCTGAAGTCGAAGTCGGAGGACAATATCGTCATGTCGATGGCGTTCACGCAGTCCGATGATTCGCTGAGAACGATGTATTTCGACATGTACTGGTACCTGACCGATTCCGGAGAATGGGCTTTGCAGGACGTACGGAAATCCAAAGACGTTTTCGCGCTGACCGCGGATGACCTGCGCGTAACGCTCACGCTGAGCGACCTGGATATCTTCGAGATGTATTTCGCCGGGACATGGGCTTCCGACACAGAGGAGTTCGTGCTGAGCTATTCGCAGGATATTTACAACAGTACTGGCTGCTGCGGCGGATTCTACACCGACCAGGACGGCTGGTACATGTATCAGCTGATGGATCCGACGGAAACGCCGTATACGCAGGTGTACTACGTGCCGTACTCCGACCCGTTCACGATGTACCTCTACGAGCCGGACATTTACGGCTACGCGGCGCAGGACAATTATCTCGCGGTGTACACTCATACGGATTCCGGGCTTGACGAGCCTGTCACATGGCATATGTCCTGGCTGGGATTACAGCGCTGGATTCTGGACAACGCAGGCAGTTCCGATGAGAATTCGCTGGCAGACGCGATATATTCTGCATTAACAGCTATCGGGAATGACTCAATGAGTGCGTATAATTATGACGGAAGCGGCGATTCGTTCGAGGGATACGTTATGGAGGAACTTTCCTCGGAAAAATATCGGCTGATGTTCCAGGTGTTTGACCAGGACAACAACAGCAAGTGGCTATCCGTCGTTCTGAAAAAAGTAGATGATCAGTGGAAACTGCTTCCGGCAGACGGAATAACGGTGGACACAGTCGGCTGATAAAGAGAGAATGTGAGGGGAAACGGCATGGAGGACAGTCTGATAATCGACCTGTATTTCGAGCGCAACGAGCGGGCGATAGCGGAAACGCAGACAAAATACGGCAGACTGTGCACCAAGATTGCCGGAGGTATCCTCAAACGCCGCGAGGACGCGGAGGAAGCGGTGAGCAGCAGCTACGTGAAGCTGTGGAACGCGATTCCGCCGAAGCGCCCGGAGTCGCTGTGCGGCTATCTTTGCAGGATAGTGCGTAACACGGCGCTGAACGTATACGACAGCATGAAGCGGCGCTCCTGCGAGGAGCTTTACGGAGAGCTGGCTGATATTCTCCCGGACACCAGGACAGCGGACGACTACTTCGACAGCACGGAGATCGCGGGGCATCTCAATGACTTCCTGCGCAAAAGCAGACCGAAGAACCGGGACATATTCACCGGACGGTACTATTTCAATATGTCGGTGCGCGACATAGCGGAGCGAATGGGAATGTCGGAGACCGCCGTAAAGACGCGGCTTTCGCGTATCCGGGCGGATCTGCGGGATTATCTCATGGAGAACGGCATCAGTGTGGATTGAGTACATATGACCAAAGGGCGGGTGTTTTACACGCCCTTTTTGTGATGTCATGAAATACAGTGTGCCTTTTAAGTGATAATATCTGCCGGGGCACGCCGGGTATTTTGCGCGGCGCAGATGGGGAAGCGACACAACATGGCGCGTCATATCACGCAAGGAGAATACACTGCGTTTCGAACTGGTCGGGATGCAATTCACGCAGCACGGACAGAGAACAACGGGGCATGGACACGCCGTAGGTAGCGGGCGGAAACAGGTTCCGCCATTACGATGTTATTACATAAAAAAAGAGGGCGGGAAATTACCCGCCCAGCGTAATTATTTAATGAACACAAATCCGTCCAGCATAAGCAGCTGTCTGCCTTTCATCTCGCCGGCGAACCAGCCTTCATAGCCGCTCTGCGCCACGAGATAGACCGCGTGTCTGCCAGTTACCGCCTTTATCCTGCCGCCGATTACGCCGCTGTCCTCGCCGAATGCAACGGTGCCAAGCTCCTCGCCGTCCTCGCTGTCAAGCCGGATATGCAGTACGCCCTTGGAGCCTGTGCCGCGTACTTTCAGTCGTATCTGCATCGTCTTTGAGGAATAGTCCTCGCCGAAATCGAAGTACTTCCAGCCCATTACACAGCCGTCAGTTATGTTGGTTATCGGGCGTTCAAAGATGTTCGTTTCGGTAATGTAGCAGCCGCCCTTGAGGACGCACGCGGTGTCCGCGGCGGTAAGCTCAAAGGGTGACAGGGACTCCTCAAAACCGAGCGAAGTCATCTCGACCTGCGGTATAGAGCCGTCCGGGAGTATCTGTATACGCTCCACACAGCCACGGCGTGACATGATCGTACCGTTGGTCATACGGTGATAGAAGATGTACCACTGACCGTTTATAAGGCAGACGGAGCCGTGATTGTTTCCGCCGGGGAAGTCGATACCGTTATCCACGATGGTACCGCGGTATGTGAACGGCCCCGTCGGACTGTCGGAGGTCGCATAATCCAGGCAGCTTCCGCGCTGGGGGGAGTAGATAAGGTAGTACGTTCCGTTTATCTTCCTGGGGGAGCAGGCTTCAAAGAAACGGTGCGGCTCCGCTGTTGGGATTATGTCAAGCTGATAGCTTCCGGGCACGACCTCGTACATATTGTCCTTCAGCTCGCACATGTAGCTTCCTTGGTATCCGCAGTAAATGTACGTCTTGCCGTCGTCGTCCACAAGTACGCCGGGGTCGATGAATGTGCCGTTGTCGTAATGGTTCGGAATATCGTATTGATATTTAGACAGAAGTCGGAACGGTCCCTCCGGGCGGTCAGCAACGGCAACGCAGCCTTTTTCGTTCACAATGTAAGCGTAGAGATAGTACTTTCCATCGCGCTCCACGACGTCCGGAGCGAACAGGAGCTGGTCAGTCCAGTCAACGTCTGATGGGGAATCCGCGCCGTCGCGGGTGCGGAATATATCGCCGTGACACGTCCACTTTGAGAGATCGCTCACGGGAGCTGACCACACCTTTAGCTTGTAGTCACAGAAGTCGATGGAGTCCATGCGGTCGTGTGAGCCGTAGACGTAAATTCTGTCGCCGAACACGCGGGGCTCGCCGTCGGGTATGTATTCCCAGTTAGGAAGGTAAGGGTTTGCCATAAAGCACCTCGCAGAATAATTATTTTGATTACTGAATAACATGATATCACAATCTCGTTCAAATTTCAATGAATAAACAGACAGAACATAGCATTTATTTGCCTTTTGTCCGCGTGGAGTATATCGTGTCGCTCAGACTTCATTGAAGATTCATTCACGCGTGTTCATAAAAAAATCGAAAAAATTTAATTTTTTTTAAAAAAACGCTTGACAAATTAGAACTCCTGTGCTATAATAATATAGTCGTCAGGGACAAGAGATAAAAACTAAAAATCCTGATGGAATAAAAAAATGAGATGCTGCTATGGCTCAGTTGGTAGAGCACATCCTTGGTAAGGATGAGGTCATCGGTTCGACTCCGATTAGCAGCTCCATTTTTTTTGGAGAGGTATCGAAGCGGTCATAACGAGGCGGTCTTGAAAACCGTTTGGGGGCAACTCCACAAGGGTTCGAATCCCTTCCTCTCCGCCACAACACTATAGAACCGCATTCCCGTGCGGTTCTTTTCTTTTTATCCCCGAAAAATCTCCGAATTATCATGAAAAACGAAAAATCCCCGGAGCCAACGCCCTGGGGGATAATCGTTATTGATAAAATGTCATTAGAAAAGGAAGGCGAATTTATGTGGCTCATATTTGCTGTAGGTTCTGCATTTTTCGCGGGAATTACATCCATACTTGCGAAGTGCGGTATACGGAAAACTGACTCGACCATTGCGACGGCTGTGCGTACGATTGTCGTACTTATAATGTCGGTAGTGATGGTTATTATCGTAGGCTCCGGAGGGGAATTGACATCAATCGGAGGGAAGTCCTGGCTGTTCCTGGTGCTCTCTGGCATTGCGACAGGCGCGTCCTGGCTGTGCTATTTCAAGGCGCTCCAGAACGGCGATGTAAATAAGGTCGTGCCTGTGGATAAATCCAGTACTGTGCTTGCGATGATTCTGGCGCTGATTTTCCTGAACGAGCCGATCTCCGTTATCAAGTGTAGCGGACTTGTTGCAGTTGCAGCCGGTATATTCTTGATGATCGAGAAAAAGAAGCAGGAGGTCACGACGGACAAGAGCGCGAAGTGGCTTCCGTATGCCGTGTTTTCGGCAGTATTCGCGGCGCTTACCTCGATACTCGGCAAGGTAGGTATAGAAGGCGTTGAATCGAACCTCGGCACTGCGGTCAGAACTGCGGTGGTGCTCGTAATGGCGTGGCTGATGGTCTTTGTCACCGGGAAAACTCCGGAAGTATGTAATATACCGCGCAGGGAGCTGCTGTTCATCAGCCTTTCCGGACTCGCAACCGGAGGTTCCTGGCTTTGCTATTATAAGGCGCTCCAGGACGGTCCGGCAAGCGTTATCGTTCCGATAGACAAGCTGAGCATACTTATTACAGTGGCGTTCTCCTGGTTCGTATTCCGCGAGAAGCTTTCTAAGCGCTCGCTTATCGGACTTATCCTGCTTACTGCGGGCACTCTGCTGATGGCTGTGGAGCAGTTCATCTGACATAAAAAATTAATGGCGGGGAGTGAGTCCCCGTCATTTTAGTCTGTCAGAATGTTGGATAGTGGAGGGACAAGAGAATTCCCCTACGGTATACGCGCATTATTGCACGCCATAAAGAAATCGGGCAGAGCATAGCGCTCCGCCCGGTTTTACTATTGTGATATGTATTATTTCTGCCTGAGAGTGAATTTGGAAACCATGGACTTCATGGCAGCTGCCTGTGCTGTAAGCTCCTCGGAAGCTGCTGCGCTCTCCTCGGCGGTAGCGGAGTTCATCTGAACTACATTGGATATCTGGTCAACGCCAGCCGTTACCTTTGCGATGGAATCAGCCTGCTCGCCGCTTACGTTTGAGATCTTGTCCACTGTGGTGACTATGCTCTCAATCTGTTCTACCACGCTGCCGAGTGAAGCTGCGGTCTCGTCTGCGATGTGAGAGCCGTTCTCGACCGCGCTGATGGAGCGCTGGATAAGTTCGGAGGTGTTCTGAGAAGCAACTGCGGACTTGGAGGCAAGATTCCTTACCTCGTCGGCAACAACTGCGAAGCCCTTTCCGGCTTCACCGGCTCTTGCTGCCTCTACAGCGGCGTTGAGCGCCAGAATGTTTGTCTGGAATGCAATGTCCTCAATGGTCTTGATTATCTCGCTTATCTTGTCGGAGGTTTCACTGATGTCGTTCATCGCGGTGAGCATTTCCCTCATGCGGTCGTTGGAATCCTCAGCCTGCTTTCCGACTGCGGCGATCTTGGTGCTTGCTTCACCGGAAGCGTCTGCGTTCTTCTTGATCTTCTCGGAGATCTCCTCGATGGTCGCTGCAAGCTCCTCAATGGAAGCTGCCTGCTCGGAAGCGCCCTGCGCGTTCGCCTGAGCGCCTGCGGATACCTGCTCGGAACCTGAGTCTACCTGGTCAGCAGACTGGTAGATCTGCGCCATGGTGTCGCTCAGCTCGGTCGCAAGCGTTCTCATGTTGTCAAGCAGCGGCTTGAACTCGCCGATGTATATCTCGCGTGCCTGTGTGTGTACGTCAAAGTTGCCCTTTGCGAGCTCACCGTACATGTAACTTGTATCATTGATGAGCTTGGAAAGTCCGTCGATGGTGGAGCGTGTTGCGTCTGCCATTATTCCGAACTCGTCGCGGCTCTGGTATGTCACCTTGCTGTCAAGCTTGCCCTGGGAGATAGCAACAATAGCGCCCTCGATCTCGTGTACTACGCTTGTGATGGTCTTTGCCAGGTAAGCGGATACGCCCAGACCTAAAACCACGCTGATTATGCCGACAAGCAGCATAACAATGCTGACTGTTCTGCCGTAGCCGTTGCTGCGGTTAAAAGTGTTCAGTGCGGACTCGGTTATCGAGGCGTCCACCTTGTCGATGCAGGAAACAGCCTTTTCAAGCGGCTGTGCTATGTAGTCGTTGTATGCGGTCATATCCGTGCCGCTGGAGTTCCTTATCTCGTCGGCTGCCGCGCTCACGCCGCTGATAAGCTCATTGCACGCTGCTCTCAGTTCGTCCATGTCGCCGGATTTATAGTCGATGTTGTCAAGCTCCCCGGCAAGCTCTGCGGCGGTGTTCACCGCGTCGTCAAGGTAGCTGTTGCGTGCGGAGGTTTCTGTGGTGACTACCGCGGTGAGGGTCTTACGGGAGATCTCCTCCACATAGACTTCAACATTGCTCATGCGGTCAATGCCGGTCAGGTCTACATTATAAATTTCCTTGAGGTTGTTGGATATGCTGTTGATGCCGTACACACCTGTGATAGTCGTTATGATTATCAGCAGGACCAGAAGCCCGAAAGACAGAATGAGCTTCAGTGAGATCTTGAGATTCTTCATTTTGTTGTGCTCCTTTGTTATATGTATATTTTTTTGCCTACACAATTATTCTAACATTTACCGCAGAAAAAGTCAACATTAAACATACGGTAAATGTATTTTTTTGAAGAAAATTTGGGCCTTTTTCGTGCCTCTTTCTGACATATTCTATCAGCTAAAGTAACATTATGTATATTCGGTGCATAGCGCCCAGAAAACGGTGCATCAGATGAATGCTGCCGTATTTTGTATCAGCTATTGACAATAACGTCCTGCAATGTTATAATGTATCTGTATAAGATAAAGAACGCAGGTGCTCGGAATGGGGAAGCCTGCGATATTGAGGGAAAATATGAACAACAAGCTAACAAGGGCGTTCTGTGCGATTTTTTCGGCTGCATTGCTCGTCGGGTGCAGCTCTCAGGGAAGCTCCGGGGTGAGCGTGGCGGATTTCGGCACCTCCGGCGGCGTGAACTACTCCGGGATCACAGATGTTACGTCCGGCACTGAGAGCGCACAGACCACGCGCGGCACTGAGAGCGCGGAAGTTTCCTCCGTTCCGGAGAGCCGTACGGACAGCGTTGGAAGCACCGCGTCTTCCGTGAGCGCATCGCCGGAAACTTCCGTAACCACACGAACTGACGCCGCTCCGGAGCCTGCGGATACCACCTCCGCCGCGACTTCCGGAACTCCGGCGCCGTCAGTCACCGGGACTTCCACGGCGAAGCCCTCCGCGGCCCAGACCACGACCGAAAAGACTACGGCGCGGCAAACGTCCGCAAGCACATCAGTTCCGGAGGTGCCGGACTACGACTACAGCTCCACCAGCTACACGGCTCTGAATTACCAGGAGGTAAAGGGCGTGTGGATAAGCTACATCGAGCTTGCGGAGCTTATGCAGGGGCAGTCGAAGAGCGCGTTCCGCAGCAATATCGCGGCGGTGTTCGACAACTGCGTGTCACTTGGGATTAACACGGTGTACGTACATGTGCGCTCCCACAGCGACGCGTACTACAAGTCGGAGCTGTTCCCCTGGTCAAAGTACATCACGGGGACCCTTGGCAGCGAACCGGGCTACGACCCGCTGGCGGTAATGCTGGAGGAAGCCCACAACCGCAGTTTGTCGTTCCAGGCGTGGATAAATCCGCTGCGGGCGTGCAGCACGTCGCAGATAAATTCCTACGGGAGCTACCCGGTGTACACATTCGCGACAGCTTCCGGAATGGCGGGGAAGTACGCCGTTGACGTCAACGGGACGTACTACCTGAATCCCGCCTACGAGGAGGTAACGGAGCTTATCGCCGCCGGCGCCTCTGAGATACTTTCGAACTACGATGTTGACGGACTGCACATCGACGACTATTTCTACCCGACGACGGATACGTCCTTTGACAGCAGCGCGTATTCCGGCAGCGGCTATTCCAGCCTTTCGGACTTCCGTTTTGCCAACTGCGACCGCATGGTGCAGGAGCTTTACAGCGCCGTCAAAAAGACCAATCCCACGGCAATCTTCAGCGTGAGCGTCCAGGGTCGCATAGACAACAATTACAATCAGCTATACGCTGACGTGCGCAAATGGTGCACGAATTCCGGCTACCTTGACGTGATGATACCGCAGATATACTATGGCTTTGAAAACACTGCGGCGCCGTATCAGTCCACCCTTGACGAGTGGGAGGAGCTGGCGAAGAAAGGCGGTATACCGCTTGTCGTGGGACTGTCAGTTTCAAAAGTCGGCTGTGAGGACGCCTGGGCAGGCGGCGGAAAGAACGAGTGGATAAACAATAATGACATAATCTCGCGGCAGCTTGCGGCGGCGAAGAAGTGCAGCACATACGGGGGATTCGCACTTTACAGCTATCGCAGCGTGTTCTCGCCGGACAGCTCGGTAAGCGCCGCCGTGAGCAAGGAAATTTCGGCACTAAAAGAACTTATTTGACGGGGAAAATAAATGAACAGATTTTTCAAGGGATTTCTCGGCGCCCTGTTATCGCTGAGTATCCTGGCGGGAAGCGCCGCTGCGGCTCCGCAGACGGCGGAGGCTGATGAAACGCTCCCGCTGGAGCAGGAGAGCGACCTCACCGCCGCCGACCTCGTGACCGGCGAGAGCATGGTGTACCTGCCGGACGGACTGCGCGCAGTAACGCTCACTCCCGGAACTGACTTCTGCACCGGGGAGCAGACGGACGCAGCGCTTGCGGAGGAGCTTCCGGCGCTGTTTGAGGAGATATCCGGGTACGACATGAACGCCGTGCTTATTCAGACGGACAGCGAGGGAGAAAAGTACTACGACCTGGATATGACCTCCGGAAGGGGCGTGCTCGGAACGGTGATCGACCAGGCGCACGACTACGGATTTTCCGCGTACGTCCAGCTTGACGTAAATTCGCTCGCGGCGGAAGTAGCGGCGCAGGGCGGCGGACTTCGCGCGGGCTTTGCGGCGGCGGTGCATAAGTTTGTGATGAAATACGCCTGCGAGGGAATTCTGCTGTCGGATTACTACACCTCCGATACGCCGGAGATGTTCGCGGAATACATGCGCTCCGGCTCCGGAATAGGTTACGAGAACTGGCTGTACGAAACGAATGAATACCTCGTACGCACGGTGTGCGAGGTAATTCACCGCACCAGCAATACCACCGCCGCCGGACTGCTGATAACCGACATGTGGGCGAACAGCTCTGCGAACGAGGACGGCTCAGCGACTGCGGATACGGTGCAGGCACTGTACGATGGCTTCTGCGACACCAGGGAGTACCTGCGCAGCGGCTATGCGGATATGATAATGGTCAAGGCGTACGGTACTGACAGCGACCAGTCACTGGGATTCAATAATGTCATTTCCTGGTGGTACGACCTGGCTGAGCAGACCGGCGTCAAGATGTATGTACTGCATTTGAACGAGCGTATCGGGCAGTACTCCGGCTGGTATGAGGACCAGCTCCTGCGCCAGCTCTCCATCATGGAGGACTATGCGGACCTCGGCGGAAGCTGCTTCAATTCTCTTGCCGGACTGCGCAGCGACCAGCTCGGCTCCACGACCACGCTATTAAAATACTTCGACGAGCAGATAAACACGAACACCCTGTTTGATACGCTGCAAATGACCTCGCCGACCCAGACGAGCTTCATCACATACGATTCCACGGTGAAGTTCATGGGAACATTCGACGAGAATTTCGACGTGCTCTTTGACGGCGAGAAAGTCAAGCTGAACGAAGCGGGTAACTTCTATTTCCAGAAGGAGCTTAAAGTCGGCAAGAACACGTTCGTTATCGAGCACAAGGGCAAGAAGATATACTATAATATAGAGCGCCAGGTGGACGTGCTGAGATCCATCGAGCAGACAAAGGATATCGTCATCGAGGGCGGCTCCAGGGTAACGCTTGAAGCCGTAGCCTACAGCGGTAGCAAGGTGACTGCCGTCGTCGGCGGAAAGACGGTGACTCTGAAAGAGAAATCCGGAGCCAGCGAGGATCTTGACGCGAACTCTGATTACGCGCGGTTCGTGGGATATTACCGCGCTCCGGCGGGTATCATCGGAGAGCAGCAGTATCTCGGTAACACGAGCTATTACGCTGTGTACCGCGGTATCGAGGAGTACATGACCGGCGGAAGCATAACCATCGACGCCGAGCCGGAGCCGCCGAAGCAGGTCGTCGTTGACGAGTTCATCGACCAGTCCAGCGCGGGCACCGGCGAGGTAGTTGGTACCATCGCTCCGGTGGTGAGCGGCAGCGAGTACGTCACATACATAAAGACGCTGAGCAATTACACCAAGGTCTACGACAGCCAGACCACCGGCGGCGCTCCGTCCCCGGTTTTGTCGCAGCTCCCGGCGGGAAGCCTGGATTATTACAAGACCACCTCCGGCGATTACGTCATTTCCACCTCCGGCAGGCGCTACAAGGCTTCTGACATCACGACGTTCTATGACACAGGACTCGGCACGAACGCGCTGTACGTCAAGGCAGTCGGCAACTCCAACGGGAACAGCTACATAAAGATTCACCTGGACTACAAGTCCACATTCAACGTGACCACCCCGGTGACGTTCGTGGACGCGCTCGACGGCCCCTACGGCGTTTCAAGCTACAACCCGTCTGCGGTAGAGATCGTGTTCGACAACGTGACGAGCGTCACCAAGCTGCCGGACTTCAACAGCTGCTCGCTGTTCAGCTCCGGTATATGGGATACTGTCGAAAAGAACGGAGTGCCGAAGTTCCGTCTGACGCTCACGCTGCGCCAGGCAGGTATCTACAGCGGCTGCGGCGCGTATTACGATGATAACGGCGACCTTATGCTGACGTTCAACGTGCCCACGGCTTCGCTTTCGGGCAAGGTGATAGTCATTGATCCGGGCCACGGTTACGGCAAGACAGCCGCGAAGCTCGACCCCGGAGCGATAGGCAATGTCACGGAGCAGTCGGTGAACCTGGCGGTTTCCAAGATACTTGAGCAGAAGCTCACGGCGATGGGAGCCACGGTAGTCCGTCTGAAAACCGAGAGCGAGTTTATCCTCACGGAAACGCGTCCGACAGTCGCGAGGGCGTACGGCGCGGATATGTTCATCTCACTGCATTGTAATTCCGTCGCAAACGAGCAGGCGCACGGCGTCGAGGTTTACTATTTCACTCCGTTCTCGCAGCCCCTCGCGAAGTACATCAACGACAACCTTGTCAGCTACTACGACAATACCGTCTACGCGGACGGCACCAACAGCAACCGCGGCGACAAGTACAGCTACTACTGGGTAACGCTCCAGCAGGATTTCCCGTCGGTGCTTGTGGAGATGGGCTTCATCACCAACGAGCGCGAGTGTATGGTCATGGCTAATCCGACCTACCAGGACGGACTTGCGCAGTCCATCGCAGACGGCGTAAAGGCGTACTTCGCACGCAGCGGGCTGAGCTATTCCGGCAGCGGAAGCAGCGAGGCTCCGGACAACGGAAGCACGGCGGATAACCCGTCAACTCCGGACGCTCCGGATACGCCGTCAACACCGGATACGCCGGATGTCCCCGCGACCACGGAGCCGGATTCCCCGGATACTCCCACTGACACCAGCGAACCGGAATCCCCGGCAACCGAAGAAACTCCGGATACGTCTGATAACACCGAGCCTCCGGATACGTCGGAGCCGGACAATATGGACACCAGCGAGCCGGATAATTCCGGCGGTGGAATAAGAGTTGAATAATTCATGCAGCGGAAAATCGGACGTTGCGCGGCGGAGAAAATCCGGCGGCGGTCTTGAAATTTTCCGCTGCATGTGTTATAATCAGAATAATGAGTTTTATCCGGCAGGGGAGCCGAATAAACATGATACAGAAATACACGAACGGAGGAAAATATATGTGCGGAATAGTAGGCTATATCGGTGAGCGCGACTGTACAGACGTGCTCATGGACGGTCTGGAGAAGCTGGAGTACCGCGGCTATGACAGTGCGGGAATCGCGGTTTTCGAAAAGACCGGAATAAAGACGGTAAAGACAAAGGGCAAGCTGAAAGACATGCGCGAGAAGCTCATCAAGGAGGGAAGTCCCGTAGGACACTGCGGCATAGGTCATACCAGATGGGCGACCCACGGCGAACCGAGCGACCTTAATTCCCACCCGCATTCAAACGGCCGCGTCACCATCGTCCATAACGGAATAATCGAAAATTACATAGAGCTGAAAGAATTTCTGACTGAAAAGGGCTACACGTTCAAATCCCAGACGGACAGCGAGATAATCGCCTGCCTGCTGGATTATTACTATTCCGAGCGCAATCCGCTGCGCGCCATCATCGAGACGGTCAAGGAGCTGCGCGGAAGCTATGCGCTTGGCATAATCTTCAAGGATTTCCCGGACAGGGTTTACGCCACCCGCAAGGAGTCGCCGCTCATCGTTGGCATCGGCGAGAACGAGTATTTTATCGGCAGCGATATCCCGGCGTTCCTCAGATACACAAAGAACTACGTCCTGCTTGACGATGACGATATCGTCTGCATGCGCACGGACGGCGTGGAGTTCTATGACGTACATGGGCTTCCTGAGAAGAAAACCGTGAACGTCGCAGAATGGGACGTCGAGCAGGCGCAGAAGTGCGGCTATCCGCATTTCATGCTCAAGGAGATCCACGAGCAGCCGGAGATCGTCGGCAAGACCGTGGAATCCTGCTGCCGCGGCGGAGTTCCGTACTTCGACGATATCGGGCTTACAGACGAGCTTATCCGCGGAGTCAAGCGGGTATTCGTCGTTGCCTGCGGAACCGCAATGCACGCAGGTATCATCGGGCGTTACGCCATCGAGGGGCTTGCACGTGTTCCGGTTACAGTCGAGGTGGCTTCGGAGTTTCGTTATATGGACCCCATCGTCGGCGAGGGCGATTTAGTTATCGTGGTGTCCCAGAGCGGCGAGACCGCCGACACTAAGGCGGGCATGGAGCTTGCCAAGCAGAAGGGCGCAAAGACCCTGGCGGTGGTGAACGTGAAGTACTCCGCCATCGCGCGCCAGGCGGATATGTATATCCATACGCTTGCTGGCCCGGAGATCGCGGTGGCTTCCACCAAGGCGTATACCGCGCAGATATCCGTGATGTATCTTCTGGCGTTCCGTTTCGCGTATGCAAGAGGCACTATCGACGAACCCAGGCTGAGAGCGCTGACAGCGCAGCTCCTGAGCGCGCCGGAGGCTATCCGTAAGGTTATCGAAAACAAGGATGAGTGCCAGTTCATAGCAAGCAAGCTGGTGAATGCAGATAACCTGTTCTTCATCGGAAGAACGTTCGATTACGCGCTGTCGCTGGAGGGTTCGCTGAAGCTGAAGGAGATCAGCTATATCCACTCCGAGGCGTACGCTGCGGGCGAGCTGAAGCACGGCACTATCTCGCTCATCGAGCCGGGGATCCCGGTGATAACCGTAGCGACCCAGGCGAATATTCTCGCCAAGACCATCAGTAATATGGAGGAAGTCAAGGCGCGCGGCGGCATGATAATCGCGGTCTGCCGCAAGGGAACGGTGTTCGCTGAGGGTACTGTGGACATGAAGCTTGAGATAGACGCCGACCTTGACGATATGCTGGTACCGCTGCCGACGGTATGCGCGCTCCAGCTCATCGCATACTACACGTCGGTGCTCCGCGGCATAGACCCCGACAAGCCCAGAAACCTGGCTAAGTCCGTGACTACTGAGTAATTGTGGCGGTTATAGGTTAGATACACTGTTTGATATGTGCGTCAGTTATTAAAGTTTTCGGTCCAGCCTCTCATTCACGCCTTGAAATTGCTTCGCTTACGGCGTGAATGCTTCAAAAGGCTGGCGAGTCGAGGGCAGCGCCCTCTTGTTGCTCAGACAGCGCTCGGTCTGCACAGACGGCGAAACACTTAATGCCCAAAAAGCGCTAAGAGAGTGTGGGGGAAAACAAAAGTTTTCCCCCACTGCTCATATAAAAATCAGTTGCGATAAATTTTACGATACACTTGTCAACCGCCTAAAATTAGTTGTTGACAAAAAAACGAAAAAGGATTATAATAAAAATGTATTTTCGGCACGCACCGAAAGAGAGAACTATTCGGAGGGTCAGACTATGGCTATTCTTGTAACCGGAGGAGCAGGCTTCATCGGCTCCCACACCTGCGTGGAACTTCTCAATGCAGGCGAAGAAATCGTTGTGATGGACAACTTCTACAATTCGAATTCCAAGGCGCTTGACGGTATCAGAAAGATCACCGGCAAGGACTTCAGGTTCTACGAGGCTGACATGCTTGATATCGCCGCCGTAGACCAGATATTCGCAGAAAACGATATCGAGCAGGTGATTCATTTTGCAGGCTACAAGTGTGTCCCAGAGAGTGTAAAGAAGCCGCTGATGTATTACTCCAACAATCTGCGCGGTACGTTCAATATCCTCGAAACTATGAAGAAGTACGGCTGCACGAAGTTCGTGTTCAGTTCCTCCGCTACGGTTTACGGAATCCCCGCAACTGTCCCGGTCAAGGAGGATTTCCCGCTGTCCGCGATCAATCCGTACGGCAGCACAAAGCTCATCATCGAGAACCTGTGCCGCGAGATGTCCGCAGCTGATCCCGCCTGGACCATGATCCTCCTGCGCTACTTCAACCCCGTAGGCGCACACGAGAGCGGACTTATCGGCGAGGATCCTAACGGAATCCCGAACAACCTCATGCCTATCGTACTGGACAAGGCTACAGGAAAGCGCGATGTCCTGGCAGTAGCCGGAAACGATTATCCCACCCCCGACGGCACATGCGTCCGCGACTATATCCATGTCGTTGACCTGGCAAAGGGTCATGTTGCCGCAGTCAGAAAGGCACGCACCATTACCGGCGCGCCTGCCTACAACCTGGGTACCGGCAAGGGATATTCTGTTCTGGAGATACTGGATACGTTCCAGCGCGTGAACGGTATCGACCTCGGCTATACCATCGGTCCGAGACGCCCCGGCGACGCTGCGGCTACATATTCCGACCCGTCCCTCGCTGAAAAGGAACTCGGCTGGAAGGCTGAAAAGACCCTGGATGAAATGTGCCGCGACGCATGGCATTTCAGACAGGTACGCGCTGCTGAGGACAAGTGATCTCTAAAAATATTCCACTTTTTTTGAAAAAATCGCAAAAACCTATTTACAAAGCAGAAAAAGTGTGATATAATATCTATGTTGTGCATGTGCACGACCATACCGGTTTCCCGGCGAGCGGATAATGCTCCGACCGGAGATACACCCTAGTCCCTCTGCTGCGATGCCGGAATAAATTTAATGAGGTGTTTTTATGTTAAGAAAAGAAGAAAAGACCGCTGTAATCGAGTCTAACCGTCTGCACGAGCAGGATACCGGTTCTCCTGAGGTTCAGATCGCTATTCTCACCAAGAGAATCAACGAACTGACTGACCACATCAAGGTTCACCCGAAGGATCACCACTCCCGCCGTGGTCTTCTGAAGATGGTAGGTCACAGAAGAAACCTTCTGAGCTACCTCCAGAAGAAGGATATCGAGCGCTATCGTGCGATCATCGCTAAGCTGGGTATCCGTAAGTAATTTATGGAGCAAAGGGCAGCGCTGCGCACGAAACAGTGCTGCCTTTTTACTACTAAGGCGCAGGTCTTAGCATTAAATTGAGTATCCGGGCAGCCGGATATTGACTTTAATTGCTAACACTGTGCCTTCAGTAAATATTTTATTGAAAGGAATTAATGCAATGTTCGAGAATTACAGAGTTTTCAAGACAATGTTCGCTGGCAGAGAGCTGACCGTTGAGACCGGCAAGGTATGCGGTCTGGCTAACGGCTCCTGCTGGGTAAGATACGGTGAGACTGTTGTTATGGTAAACGTAGCAGCAAGCGCAAAGCCACGCGACGGCGTGGATTTCTTCCCGCTTTCCGTTGATTACGAGGAGAAGCTGTACGCTGTCGGCAAGATCCCCGGCGGCTTCCTCAAGAGAGAGGGAAGACCCTCCGAGAAGGCTATTCTGACTTCCCGTGTAGTTGACCGTCCTATGCGTCCGCTGTTCCCGAAGGATATGCGCAATGACGTTGCTATCACAATGACCGTACTCGCAGTCGATCCCGACTGCTCCCCTGAGATACTCGGCATGATCGGCGCTTCCATCGCCGTTTCTATCTCTGATATCCCGTGGAACGGCCCGATCGGCGGTATCTCCGTTGGCCTGGTTGACGGCGAGATCGTGCTCATGCCGAACCTTGAGCAGAGAGCAAAGTCCGACCTTAACCTTACCGTTGCTTCATCCGAGAAGAAGGTAGTAATGATCGAGGCAGGCGCTAACGAAGTTACGGACGACGTTATGTTCGACGCTATCATGGCAGGTCACAACGAGATCGTGAAGTCTCTTATCCCGTTCATCAAGGATATCCAGGCTCAGATCGGCAAGCCGAAGTTCGCGTTCGAGTCCCAGGAAGTTGACCACGATATGTTCGACGCTATCTCTGATTTTGCCATCGAGCGCATCAGATATGCTCTGGACACCGATGACAAGAATATCCGCGAGGAGCGTCTGAAGCCCATCGTTGACGATATCCACGCAAAGTTTGATGAAGTTTACCCAGAGAAGATCGCAATGATCGACGAGGCTATATACAAGCTCCAGAAGTTTGTGGTACGCCGCTGGCTGCTGGACGACAACAAGCGCGTTGACGGCAGAAAGATGGACGAAATACGTCCGCTGGCTGCTGAAGTCGGCATGCTGCCCAGAGTTCACGGCTCCGGTCTGTTCACAAGAGGTCAGACTCAGGTTATGACAATATGCACACTCGGCCCCGTTTCCGACAGCCAGAAGCTGGAAGGCCTTGACGAGGAAGAGGGCAAGCGTTACATGCATCACTACAACTTCCCGGCTTACTCCGTAGGCGAGACCAAGGCAAGCAGAGGTCCGGGCAGACGCGAGATCGGCCACGGCGCACTTGCGGAGCGTGCTCTTCTGCCGGTTATTCCGAGCGTTGAGGAGTTCCCGTACGCTATCCGTCTGGTATCCGAGGTGCTTTCCTCCAACGGTTCAACTTCCCAGGGTTCCGTTTGCGGTTCCACACTGGCTCTGATGGACGCCGGCGTTCCGATAAAGAAGCCGGTAGCCGGTATTTCCTGCGGTCTTATCACCGAGGGCGACAGATGGGATACGATGGTCGATATCCAGGGCGTTGAGGACTTCTTTGGCGACATGGACTTCAAGGTAGCTGGTACGCACGACGGTATCACAGCTATCCAGATGGACCTCAAGATCGACGGTCTGACCCCGGAGATCATCAAGGCTGCGTTCGCAAAGACCCACAAGGCACGCGACTATATCCTTGATGAGATCATGCTCAAGGCTATTCCGGAGCCGAGAAAGACTGTCGGCAAGTACGCTCCGAAGATGATCCACACCAAGGTACCGGTTGACAAGATCAGCGAGGTTATCGGCAAGGGCGGCAAGGTTATCCAGAAACTCTGCGCTGACTTCGACGTTAAGATCGACATCGACGACGACGGCAACGTATTTATCTGCGGTCTTGACCTGGATAAGGCAAACGCTTGCGTTCAGGTAATCTCCACAATTGTTAATCCTCCGGAGATCGGCGCGATTTACAAGGGCAAGGTAGTTCGTATCATGAACTTCGGTGCATTCGTAGAGATCGCTCCCGGCAAGGACGGCATGGTACACATTTCCAAGCTGGACAACCACCGCGTTGAGAAGGTAGAGGACGTTGTATCCGTTGGCGACGAGATAATCGTTAAGGTTATGGAGATCGACAACCAGGGTAGAATCAACCTGTCCAGAAAGGACGCTCTTGCTGATATCGAGGCAAAGAGAAAGGCTCAGGCACAGGGCTGATAATAGCTGCATATGAGAGGGAAGTGAGAGCTTCCCTCTTTTTTGACTTTATGGATAGTTTGTGATATAATAAAATGTTGAAAAAATATTATTGGGGGAGATCGATAAATGACCAAATATGAAATTTTGCTATGTATTTATTCCTATCTTGATAAACAATGGCTCACAGATAAGGACAAAAGCGAAGAATACATATACTACATTGGTAATTTAAATCCCTACATCTGGGCTGACGATGGAACAGCAGACCCGGCATACTATGAAATTTTCATGGAAATATTCAATAGATTTTTTGCTGGAAATGATTGCTCCGTCCAAGATGGATTAACGTATGCAAAAAAATATTTAAAAGAGTACAACGTTATTGAACTTCAAGAATTTTCATACAATATTGATGAGGTCGTAGAGGTGTTTGATAAATGCACATTTTCTGAATGGGTTGATATTTACACGCTCATAAAAACTCAAAGGAAACAGTAGGTTTCCGTATTCCGCTCATTCCGGGGCGGAATTTTTACTTGAATCAAGAAAAAATCTCAAAAAAACCTTGAATTCATTACCCTGTTGTGATATAATATTAATATGTGGGATTATGGTTGCATTTTCCCGACTACTCTATTTTCAGAAATGAGGATCATATAATGTCATCAAGTGTAATTGTCGGAACCCAGTGGGGCGACGAGGGCAAGGGAAAGATCATCGACATAATGGCTGCAAAGGCTGATGTCGTAGTACGTTCCAGCGGCGGAAACAACGCTGGTCACACCGTAGTTCACGGCGACCAGGTTTACAAACTCCACCTGCTCCCCTCCGGAATCCTGTACCCCGAAACTCTCTGCCTTATCGGCAGCGGCGTTGTGGTTGACCCGTCCGTACTTCTTGAGGAAATAAAGAACATGAACGAGCGCGGCGTAACCTGCGATAACCTCCGCATAGACGCCCGCGCAGATATCATCATGCCCTGGCACAGACTTCTCGACAAGCTGTCCGAGGAATTCAAGGCCAAGCAGACCGGCGTGAATATCGGCACCACCGGCAGAGGAATCGGTCCCTGCTACACCGACAAGGACGAGCGTATCGGTATCCGTATGTACGACCTGGTACATCCCGATGTTCTGAAGAAGAAGATCCAGGAAACCGGCGAGCTGAAGAACCTCATCATCACAAAGGTTTATGGCGGCGAGGCATGCGACCTTGACGCTGTCTACGAGGAATACAAGGGCTACGGCGAGAAGCTCGCAAAGTACATGGCAGACGCTTCCGTTATCGCATTCGAGGCTTACGAGGCTGGCAAGAAGGTGCTGTTTGAGGGCGCGCAGGCTACCTTGCTCGATATCGACTTCGGTACCTATCCGTTCGTAACTTCCTCCCACCCGATTGCGGGCGGCGCGTGCGTAGGCACCGGCGTTGGACCCAAGATGATCGACGAGGTCATCGGCGTGGGCAAGAGCTATACCACACGCGTAGGCAACGGTCCGTTCCCGACCGAGCTGTTCGACGAAACCGGCAACTATATCCGCGAGAAGGGCGGCGAGTACGGTACGACCACCGGACGTCCCAGAAGAACAGGCTGGTTCGACGCTGTTATCATGCGCCACGCAGTTCGCGTAAACGGACTCACTTCGCTTGCTATCAACAAGTTCGACACTCTGGCAGGACTCCCTGTGCTCAAGGTGTGCGTAGCATACAAGACCACCGACGGTCAGACCCTCAAGGACTTCCCTGTAACTCTTGAAGAGCTTGCAAAGTGCAGCCCCGTATACGAGGAGATCGAGGGTTATGAGGGCGACCTCTCCAACTGCAAGAAGTTTGAGGATATGCCAGAAAAGGCACAGGCTTACGTTAAGCGCCTTGAGGAACTCTGCGGCTGCCCGATCAAGTTCCTGGGCATAGGCCCCGGCAGAGACCAGATCATCTACAGATAATAATAGATGAAGATACTTTTTATCGGCGACGTGGTGGGAATGCGCAGCTGTGAAGCGCTCCAGAGGGAGCTTCACGGCATAAAGCAGAAGCTCGGTGCGGAAGTTATTATCGTCAACGGTGAGAACTCCGCAGAGGGTAACGGCATAAATCCCGCCTCCGCCGGATCTATATTCGACGCAGGAGCCGACGTCATAACCACCGGAAACCACTGCTTCCGCCAGAAAACCATGGAAGCCGAGTGGGAGAGCAACGAGCGTATAATCCGCCCGGCGAATTACGGCGACGACGTTATCGGCAGGGGAATGTGTGTGCTTGATCGCGGCGCGTATTCCATCGCGGTGATAAACCTGATGGGTACGACATTCATGCAGCCGCTGGAGAACCCTTTCCACTGCGTGGACAGGATTCTTGAAAGCTGCGACGCCCGGATAAAGATCGTGGATTTTCATGCGGAGGCGACCTCCGAGAAACGCGCGATGGGCTACTATCTCGCGGGGAGGGTATCCGCAGTACTTGGCACGCATACGCATGTTCCAACGGCTGACGAACAGATCATCGAGGGCACGGGGTACATCACGGATGCCGGCATGACCGGACCGAAGAACTCTATACTCGGTGTGGAAAAGGATATCATAATCGACCGTTTTCTGACATACTACCCGAAGCGACACAGATTCGCAGAAGGCGACATAGAGCTGAACGGCGTGCTGATTGACATTGACACGAAAACCGGAAAATGCAGCTCCATTGAGAGGTACCGAC
>CAKSHT010000007.1 GCA_934457235.1 uncultured Oscillospiraceae bacterium | reverse complement strand
GTCTCACCTGGGTCACTTTGTGACCCAGGTTTTTTATAACCAATTCAAAAGCCACAACAGCACCACTATCAGCCCCGCCACTGCCGCAGACGCCACGCCCAGCGATATCAGCAGGCGCACCGGGAAGCGTTTCTTCGGCGGATCCACTGATTCCGCCGGAGCTTCACCAGTTCTCACAACTCCGCACACCGCCGAGTAATTATCGCCGGCGTCATGCGAACGGAGCAGGTGGCGTTTCAGCATGGAATTCAGCCACTCCGCGGCGCTTCGGGATTTTATGAGATCGGTTTCCATCTCGCGCTCATAAACGCTCTGCCAGAAGCCGTCCGTACACACCAGGAATCCATCGCCCGGACGAAGCTCTATCGGTTCGCAGCGCTGCCGCAGGTCAAGCGGCTTCCCGGCACCCAGGGCTTTCAGAAGTCCGCTGCGGTCTTCGCTGGAGCGAATATCCTCCCAGGACATTTCCCCCAGTTCCACCGACGCCTGGCACACGGAATGATCGCGGCTCTGGTAGATGATCTTACCGTTACGGAAAAAATACACCCGGCAATCGCCGACGTTACCACAGGTGAAAACGCCGGCGCGGACGAACGCCACCGCCAGCGCCGACAGTCCACCGGAGCCGCAGACCGCGTCGTTTGCGCCCTCCAGGAGCTCGTTCACTCCGTCGGGGGAGAAGTCGCCGTCCGTATGCTTCGCAAGGTATCCGACCGCCGCTGCGGAGGCCGCTGAGCCGCCGTGATGTCCGCCCAGGCCGTCCGCCGCCGCGTATATCCCGCCGCCGTTGTACAGACTGTCCTCGTTGACGTTCCTGCCGCCAGCGCCGGAATACCGCGCGGACTCCACGTACATCGGCGTTTCATCGGAGAGAGCAGGAGTTACCGGCGATACGTCCTGCCAGTCCTGCCCGAACTGCATGACCACCGCTGTGTAATTATCCTGATTCGCGTACCCGCGCGCCATTATCCGACCCAGGATATCCTCCGCCGCGCCGCCCGCGGAAAGCGTCAGCGACTGCAGAAGCTCCTCGTCGGAGAGCGCGTTGTATACGCCGTCGCTGCATATCAGCAGACGATCTCCGGGCTGTATATCCATCGGGACAAAGTTCATATCCGGACTAAGCAGGGTTCCGCTACCGACGTACTGCGAAAGCGAATCGCACTCCGGGTCTGCCGCCGCCTGTGCGAAGCTCAGTTCCCTGCTTATCACCCGGTCGAGGAGCACAGACATATAATCTGCGTCCGCCGTCAGCTGTGTCATTATCCCGCCGCGCAGAAGGTATATCCGGCTGTCGCCAACGGAGCAGAAGTACACGCCGTCCGATAAAATGCACACCGCCGCGAGGGTCGTACCTCCGCGGCTTCCTCCCGCGGCTATCTCACCGCTTATCCGGCGGACGGCTTCGCACAGCTCCTGCGGTGAATTCACGTCCGACGCGAGCAGGTTTCTGACGGTGTAATCGCTCACGAATCCGCCGGAAGCCATGCCGCCCATTCCGTCCGCGACCGCAGCAAGGAATTTATCCGCCGTTTCCCCGGCGGGTATTTCCGTAAATCCTACGGTGTCCTCCTGGTACTCCCGAGCACCCTGTTCCTGAATACAGCCTATATTGATACTCCCCTGCCGCAGCTGCACCGTGAATTTATGAATCGTCATCGCCGCTGCATTTCTCCTGCTCGTCCCAGGAGAGTATCCCGGTATTCACCGCGCGCTCGTACACGCTTATCTTGTAATTCAGCCGCTCCAGCGTCTGCTCTATCTGATGCTTCATTCCGAGAAGCTCAGTACGCTGATCGGTCAGCAGCTTCAGCCGCTGGGGTATGGTGCTTTCTCCCTGCTGGTACAGCCTGCGGTACTCCGCGATGCTGCTCATCGGAAGCCCGGCGCTCCTCATGCACAGCACAAGCTCCACCCAGCCGATGTCCTCCGGCTGATAATCCCGTATCCCGCCGGAAGTCCTCGTGACCTCCGGGATAAGACCCGCCTTTTCGTAATAGCGCAGCGTATCCTGAGTTATTCCGTACTGCTCGCTTACCTGTTTGATCGTCATAGTTCCTCCGATACACAAGACCGCACCCTTGCAGGTGCGGTGTGTTATTATTCCTCCGGATTTTCGGGTATTGCTTCCAGCCCACTCTCTGCGGGATGCTCGTGCTGGTTTCTTGCCGCGTAGGAAAGCGTCATAAGGCTGTCAGTCAGGTGGACGTTCTCCACTGCCACCTCCGGGTGGTCGTAATGGATATCATAGTGCGAGAAGTTCCAGAACGCCTTTACGCCCAGTCCTATCAGTGTTTCCACCATCTCCTGAGCACCGCTCTTCGGTATGCACAGTACTGCCATCGTCGGACAGTTCTCCGCACAGAAATCCGCCAGACGGTTTGTGTGCATTATCTTTATGCCGGATATTTCGATGTTCTCAAGCGAAATGTTGCTGTCGAAGATTCCCGCAAGCTCATAGCCGTATTTCGCGAAATCTATGTGAACGGTTATCGCACGTCCCAGGTTTCCGGCGCCGATGAGTATCATCTTGTCGTGCTTGTCCAGACCCAGGATGTGCCCTATCTCCCGGCGCAGCTCCGCTACGTTATAGCCGTAGCCCTGCTGTCCGAAGCCGCCGAAGCAGTTCAGATCCTGCCGTATCTGCGAAGCAGTCAGCCGCATCTTCTCAGAAAGCTCCCGCGAGGATATCTTCTGTATATCCTGCTTGAGAAGTTCCCCGAGGAAACGATAATATCTCGGCAGTCTGCGTATTACTGAATTTGAAATGTTGCTCTTCTGCATTGTGAAATTATCCCCTCCTGCTTCCTGTGCTGCCCGTCAGATACTGTGCATAACTCAGCCCATCATCTCGGCAAGACGGTTGTTTATCTCTACCAGGAATGTTTCGGTATCTACCGGGCGCTTGTTCTCCAGCTTGGACATTGCTGCGAGGTTCTTGTCCATGATGCCGTCCTCCATCGTTTTAATGGAAGCTTTCTCCAGCTTGTCCGCATAGTCGCACAGAGCCGGGATATTATCCAGCTCGCCGCGCTTGCGGAGCGCGCCGCTCCATGCGAAGATGGTGGCAATGGGGTTCGTGGAGGTCTTTTCGCCCTTGAGGTAATTGTAATAGTGACGTGTAACGGTGCCGTGCGCAGCCTCGTACTCGTAAACGCCGTCCGGGGAAACCAGAACGGAAGTCATCAGACCCAGGGAGCCGAACGCGGTAGCCAGCATATCAGACATAACGTCGCCGTCGTAATTCTTGCATGCCCAGATGAAGCCGCCCTCGGAGCGGATAACTCTTGCGATAACATCGTCAATAAGGGTGTAGAAATATTCGATGCCAGCCGCTTCGAACTTCGCCTTATACTCGTTCTCGTAGATCTCGGCAAAAATATCCTTGAAACGGTGGTCGTAGGTCTTGGAAATGGTGTCCTTGGCTGCAAACCACAGGCTCTCCTTTGCGCCGAGTGCGTAATTGAAGCACGCTCTTGCGAAGCTGGAGATGGACTTGTCCAGGTTATGTACGCCCTGGATAATTCCGTCGCTGTTCTTGAAATCGTGGATAAGCGCACGTGTCTCCTTGCCGTCCTTATCGGTTACTACCAGCTCCGCCTTGCTGCCCTGCTCCACTCTCATTTCGGTGTTCTTGTAGATGTCGCCGTATGCGTGACGCGCGATGGTGATGGGCTTTGTCCAGGTCGGGATATACGGAACGATTCCCTTAACAAGGATCGGCTTTCTGAATACGGTGCCGTCCAGAATAGCGCGGATAGTGCCGTTCGGAGATTTCCACATCTCCTTGAGGTTATACTCTGTCATGCGCTGTGCGTTCGGGGTGATGGTCGCACACTTTACGGCAACGCCGTACTTCTTGGTTGCGTTCGCGGAGTCTATAGTAACCTGGTCGTTGGTCTCGTTTCTGTGAACAAGTCCCAGGTCGTAATAATCGGTCTTGAGGTCAACGTAAGGATTGATGAGGATATCCTTTATCATCTTCCAGATAATTCTGGTCATCTCGTCGCCGTCCATCTCGACCAGCGGAGTTGTCATCTGAATCTTTTCAGCCATTATGTCGTTTCCTTTCTGAACAGAATTGAATCACTTGCCGTTCTTGGTGAAGTTCAGCAGTCCGCCGGCGAGCATCATGCCCTTACCGCGCTCGGAAAGCTCACACTTTACCTCGAAGCTGAATCCCTTGGTCTTGTCCTCTACGATGATCTTTCCGCCGTTCTCAACGACATTGCGGATATTCGCAATAACGAGATCGTCGCCCTGGTCGATCCTGTCGTAGTCCGCCTCGTTCACGAACTCCAGCGGCAGGATACCGTTGTTGATGAGATTCTGACGGTGGATTCTCGCGAAGCTCTTGCAGATGATAGCCTTAACGCCAAGGTACAGCGGAGCAAGTGCAGCGTGCTCTCTGGAGGAACCCTGTCCGTAGTTGGTACCGCCGACGATTATGCTTGTGCCGGCTTCTTTTGCTCTCTTGGGGAATGTTTCATCGCATACGGTGAAGCAGTACTCCGAGATAGCCGGAATGTTGGAACGCAGCGGGAGTATCTTTGCACCCGCAGGCATGATATGGTCAGTGGTGATGTTATCGCCTACCTTGAGTGTAACGCCGGACTCGATGGATTCAGCCAGCGGCTTGTTTACCGGGAACGGCTTTATGTTCGGACCGCGGAGGATCTCAACGGAGGGAGCCTCTTCGACGGAAGCCGGAGGAACCACCATGTTATCGTTGATGATGAACTTCTCAGGCATTACATAGGCAGGCATGTCGCCGCAGGTGCGCGGGTCGGTGAATACGCCGGTGAGGGCGGAAACCGCAGCAGTCTCCGGAGATACCAGGTAGATCTGAGCGTCCTTGGTGCCGCTTCTGCCGAGGAAGTTACGGTTGAATGTACGCAGGGAAATGCCCTTGCTGTTCGGGGACTGTCCCATACCGATGCATGGACCGCATGCGCTTTCAAGGATCCTCGCGCCGGCAGCGATAAGGATAGCCAGTGTGCCGTCCTCTGCGATCTGATTGAATACCTGCTTGGAGCCGGGGGCGATCGCAAGGCTTACGTCCGGGTGTACGGTCCTGCCCTTTAAGATATGGGCTACCTTGCGCATATCCTGGAGGGAGGAGTTGGTGCAGGAGCCTATGCACACCTGGTCGATCTTGATCTTGCCGATCTCCTCTACTGACTTTACGTTGTCCGGGCTGTGAGGACAAGCAGCAAGCGGAACCAGCTTGGAAAGGTCGATGTCAACTTCCTCGTCGTAAACTGCGTCAGGGTCAGCGGAAAGCGGAACGTAGTCCTCTTCTCTTCCCTGAGCCTTCAGGAACTGGAGGGTAGTTTCATCAGACGGGAATATAGATGTAGTAGCGCCAAGCTCAGCGCCCATGTTGGTGATGGTAGCACGCTCCGGAACGGAAAGGCTCTTTACGCCCTCGCCGGTATATTCCATTACCTTGCCGACGCCTCCCTTAACGGAGAGCAGACGGAGTACTTCAAGGATAACGTCCTTTGCGGAAACCCAGTCGTTCAGCTTGCCGGTGAGGTTTATCTTGACTACCTTCGGCATGGTTATGTAATAAGCGCCGCCGCCCATAGCTACTGCTACGTCAAGACCGCCCGCGCCCATTGCCAGCATGCCTATTCCGCCGCCGGTCGGGGTGTGGCTGTCGGAGCCGATGAGAGTCTTGCCGGGCTTGCCGAAGCGCTCAAGATGTACCTGGTGACAGATACCGTTGCCGGGACGTGAGAACCAGATACCGTGCTTCTTTGCCACGGAGCCGATGAAGCGGTGGTCGTCCGCGTTCTCAAATCCGCTCTGGAGTGTATTGTGATCGATGTATGCCACGGAACGCTCAGTTTTTACTCTGTCAACGCCCATAGCTTCGAACTGTAAATAAGCCATTGTGCCGGTGGCGTCCTGGGTCAGGGTCTGGTCGATCTTTAAGCCGATCTCTGTGCCCTTTACCATCTCGCCGTCAATGATATGCGCCTTGATGATCTTTTCAGTCAGTGTAAGTCCCATTTATTTGCTCCTTGTTGGTCAGAATTCTCCGGAGCGCCGCCCCGGCATAATTATACACATTATATTATATACTACTTTTCCCGTTCTGTCAAGAAATTCACAATACTTTTTGCAGGACTTCGCGAAAAAAGGGTCATTTCTCCGCCGCAGTTGTGGAATTGAGCCGCCTGCGCTCCCCCAGCGCGAAATACACCGCCCCGGCGGCGTCCGCCAGGAACCAGCCAATCGGAATGGCTATCCATATGCCGAACACGCCTATCTCCGGGACTGCCGACAGTACGTTAGCCAGCAGTACTCTGGTGCCAAGCGATATCACCGTCAGCACAACGGACATAAACGGCTTGTTCACCGCCCGGTAATACCCATACATCATGAACAGTATCCCTATGCCGATGTAGCACGCGCCCTCCGTCCGGAGGTACTCCACGCCTACCGCAACGGTCTGCATGTTCGAGCCGTCCACGAAAAGCTCCATCAGCGGCTGCGCGAATATGCACACCGCTGCGCTGACCACCGCGCAGAATACCGCCACGCTTATGAGCGTCTGCCTTATTCCGGATCTTATGCGCTCCGGACGTCCTGCGCCGTGGTTCTGCGCCACGAATACCGAGAAAGCGTTACCGAGATCCTGCACCGGCATGTAGGCTATCGTGTCTATCTTCACCGCCACAGCGAACGCCGCCATGACCACCGAGCCGAAACTGTTCACGACCGCCTGTACCATCAGTATACCGAGGTTCATGACGGACTGCTGCAAACATGTCAGCCCGGAAAGCGAAAGAATATTCCGAAAGCGCTGCCAGTCCCAGTGAATATCCCCGCAGCGCGGGCAGAATTCACGGCAGTTTACCAGAAAGTACACAGTAATTCCAAGCCCCGACGCGTACTGTGCGATGACCGTGGCGGCGGCAGCGCCTGCTATCCCCCAGCCAAGCGGGATAACAAACAGTAAATCAAGCCCGACGTTAAGCGCCACTGACACTCCCAGGAACATCAGCGGGACTGCGGAGTTACCCATGCTCCGCAAGAGATTCGACACGTAATTATACAGCGCCGTCGCGAAAAATCCGATGAACACCCACGAGAGGTAAATTCGCATATCCTCCACGATATCCTCCGGGACGAGAAGCGCTGAGATTATCGGGTCCAGCAGCAGGTAGAAAAGCGCGGTCATAATCAGCGTAACCGCTCCAATGAGCACCCCCGACATGTAAACGCCGCTTCGGATAGAATCATTGTCGCGCTTTCCGAACGCCATTGATACGAACGACCCGGTGCCCAGGGACAGCCCTATGACTATTGATGTCAGAAACGTCAGCAGCGTATAGGATGACCCTACCGCAGCCAGCGCGCCATCGCCGATGTACTTTCCGACGACCCAGGTGTCCGCGAGGTTATAGAACTGCTGGAGGACGTTCCCCAGCATAAGCGGTATCGCGAACGCCCACAGTCCGCCGGTTATGCTTCCAACGGTGAGGTCGCGGTTCTTTTTCAGCATGTTATCTCACTTTCCCACCGGCTCCGTTTTCTGTTTATGGAGCCTTTACATAACAAAAAGGGCGGAAGATGTCCGCCCAATTTATTCTGAATCAGTATTCAAACGTGATACAAATTACTGCTTATCCTCGATGAACTTTACGATGTCGCCAACGGTCTTGATGTTCTCAACCTGATCCTCAGGGATCTCAACATCAAACTCGTCCTCAAGAGCCATTACCAGGTCAACTACGTCCAGGGAATCAGCGCCCAGGTCGTCCTGAATGTTGGATGCCTCTGTGATGTCGTCAGCCTTAACATCGAGTTGCTCTGCGATAAGCTCCTTAACCTTGTCAAATACCATTGTATATACCCTCCAAATAGTTGTTATAGTCCCTTGCGGAAACATTTCATGATATATTATATAACATACAAAGCAAATAATCAAGCCCCGTACGAAATATTTTGCAAAGAATTTTCTACAAATTTATTCAGTAAACATGCCGATTTTTCTAAATTTCGCATAACGGTTATCCAGAAGCTGCTGCATGTCTGCCTTTTTCAGACGGAACACTGCGTCCACAAGGTACTCATAGATATTGTCCGCGGTCTGCTCTTTGCTCATGTGTGCGCCGCCGGTCGGCTCCGCGATTATCTTATCGCATACGCCGAAACTCATAAGATCCTCGGCGGTTATCTTCAGGACCTCGCAGGCCTCCTTTTCCTTGGTGCCATCCTTCCAGAGAATGGACGCCGCACCACGCGGGCTGATAACGGAATAAAGCGCGTTCTCCAGCATCGCAAGCTCATCGCATACCGCCATGGCAAGCGCACCACCGGAGCCACCCTCGCCGAGCACTACGGATATCACCGGAGTTCTGAGGGTCATGAACTCGTACAGATTACGCGCGATAGCCTCGCCCTGTCCGCGCTGCTCCGCTTCCACTCCGCAGAATGCACCGGGGGTGTCTACCAGGCAGATCACCGGTCTGTGGAACTTTTCCGCCTGCTTCGCCAGACGGAGCGCCTTGCGGTAGCCCTCCGGGTGGGGCATGGAAAAGTTGGAGCGCTTGTTCTCCTCAAGGTTTCTGCCCTTTACCTGTGCAAGAACAGTCACCGGAGTGTCGCTCAGATAGCCGATTCCGCCGATAATCGCAGCGTCATCGCCGTAAAGCCTGTCGCCGTGGAACTCCATGAAACGGGTGAACATCGCCGGAATATAGTCGTTCACCGTGGGTCTGTCCTTATGGCGGATAAGCTCAAGTCTTTCGCAGGCTGTTAAATTGCTCATCTTCTGTAAGCCTCCTTCGGGAAGCCGTGCAGCTTCAGAATATTGGAAATACGCTTTCTCATCATGCCGCGCTCGACTATCATATCAACAAAGCCGCATTCCTGCTGGAACTCCGCAGACTGAAAATCGTCCGGCAGCCGCTGACGTATGGTGTCCTGTATTACTCTCCTGCCAGCAAAGCCGATAAGTACCTTCGGCTCGGCAAGAATGATATCGCCCAGACTTGCGAACGAAGCCGTAACTCCGCCGGTGGTGGGGTCGGTCATTACCGAGATGTAAAGTCCGCCAGCGTCGCTGTGGTGCTTGACCGCGCCGCTGGTCTTAGCCATCTGCATGAGGGATATTATACCCTCCTGCATTCTCGCGCCGCCGGAAGCCGTGAACATCACGACCGGCAGGTTATGCTCGGTGGCGTATTCAAAAGCCCTTGCGATCTTCTCGCCGACAACGCTTCCCATGCTTGCCATGAAGAAGTGCGAATCCATGATGCCGATAACTGTGCGGTAGCCGCGGATAGTGCAGACGCCGGTTTTTATGGCGTCGTTCATATCGCACTGCTGCTGCATCTTCGCTATCTTTTCCTCATACTTCGGGAAGCCGATGGGATTCAGCGACTTCATATCTGCGTCAAACTCCTGGAAGCTGTCCTTATCAGCGGTAAGCTCCAGGCGCTCCTGCCAGGTAAGGCGCGCATGATAATTGCACTTCGGGCACACCTTCATCGCCGCTGTGAACTCGCGGTTATACACGACCGCTCCGCAGCGCGGGCACTTGAACAGCAGATCCTGCGGTATCTCAACGTCGCTTTCGGCTGCGGGAGCAGCAGGCTGTTCAGCCACGAAGCGCTCTTTAACTATTTTGAAAAGGTCTTCAATTGCCATTCAGCTCACTCCCCCATCACATTCTTGCGGTTAAGGAAACCTATGTCGAAATTGCCCGCCTCAAAATCCTCGTCCTTAAGCAGGCAAAGCTGGAAATCTATGTTCGTTTCTACGCCCTCGATGATGAATTCCGAAAGCGCCACGCGCATTTTCTTTATCGCTTCATCGCGGGTCGGCGCCTTTACGAGCAGCTTCGCGATCATGCTGTCGTAATACGGCGGAATGGTGTATCCAGCATACACCGCACTGTCGATACGCACGCCGAATCCGCCGGGAGTATGCAGGGACTTTATCGTGCCGGGACAGGGACGGAAGTTGTGCCGCGGGTCCTCGGCGTTTATTCTGCACTCTATAGCGTGCCCGGTAAGCTGCACGTCGTCCTGGGTGAATCCAAGATCTTCGCCTGCCGCTACCTTTATCTGCGCCTTTACCAGGTCGATTCCGGTGACAAGCTCAGTTACCGGGTGCTCTACCTGGATACGGGTGTTCATTTCCATGAAGTAGAAGTTTCTGTCCTTGTCCACTAGGAACTCTATCGTTCCGGCGTTCTGGTAGCCACTGACCTTGGCGGCGGCTACTGCAGCAGTTCCCATCTTCTCGCGAAGCTCCGGAGTCATGATGGGGCTGGGGCTTTCCTCAAGGACTTTCTGATTGTGCCGCTGGAGAGAGCACTCACGCTCGCCAAGGTGAACAACATTGCCATGATTGTCGGCGAGAAGCTGTATCTCCACATGGCGCGGATTTACAATAAACTTCTCGATGTACACGTCTCCGTTGCCGAAGCACGCGAGCGCCTCCTGCTGAGCCGCGATGTACTGCGACTCCAGGTGCTCCTCGCTCTCCGCAAGGCGGATACCGCGTCCGCCGCCGCCGGCGGTAGCCTTTATCATAACGGGATAGCCGATCTCAGCGGCTACCTTATGCGCTTCCTCGACAGTCGGAACTATGCCGTCGGAGCCTGGTACTACCGGCACTCCTGCGGATATCATCGTCTGCTTCGCGGACGCCTTGTCGCCCATTGCGTCCATTACCTCAGGGGAGGGACCTATGAACGTTATGCCGCAGGTACGGCAGAGGCGCGCAAAATCCGCATTCTCGGAGAGGAATCCGAAGCCGGGGTGTATCGCCTGGGCATGGGTTATCTCACACGCCGCGATTATCGCCTTGGTGTTGAGATAGCTGTCCTTGGAAGCCGCCGGACCGATGCACACCGCTTCGTCCGCGATCTGGGCATGCAGAGCGGAGCGGTCAGCCTCGGAATAGACTGCCACTGTCTTTATTCCCATCTCACGGCAGGCGCGCATGATACGGATAGCGATCTCGCCGCGGTTCGCAATAAGTATCTTATTAAACATTCTGTCAGCTCCAGATTATTCTGATTTGGGCGCAGGATCAGCCACTGCAAAGGATATCTCAGCGGTGACTACCTTCTTGCCGTTGACGGTGGCTACTGCGTCGCCGAAGCCTATCGGACCCTTCTTCTTGGTCATGGTGACGTGAAGTTCCAGGGTGTCGCCGGGAACTACCATTCCGCGGAATCTTGCCTTGTCGATTCCAGCAAAAAATGCAAGCTTGCCCTTATTCTCCGGCAGCGACAGAGCGCATACTGCGCCAGCCTGCGCCAGCATTTCTACCATCAGGACTCCCGGCTGAACCGGCTGTCCGGGGAAGTGACCCTTGAACCAGTATTCGTCCGGCTTCAGGTACTTCTTCGCAGTTACGCTCACGCCGGGCTCCAGCTCGGTTACTTCGTCGATGAGCAGGAACGGGTCGCGGTGCGGGATTATTTCCTTTATCTGTTCGAGGTTAAGTGTCATTTCCAGCTCCTTATTCAATTCTCATGAGCTTCTGACCATACTCAACGGGCTGTCCGTCCTTTGCGTAGATCTCTGCTACTTTTCCGCTGAACTCGCTGTTTATCTCGTTCATCAGCTTCATGCTCTCGATTATACATACAACGTCGCCTGCGCTGACGGTATCGCCGACCTTGACGAACGCGGGCTTCTCTGGAGAGGGGGAAGCGTAGAACGTTCCCACGATGGGGGAAGTGATGATATTGCCGGAAACCTCAGCCGCCGGAGCTGCCTGCTGTGCAGCCGGAGCGGGAGCCGCAGCCGCCGGAGCAGCTGCCATCATCGTCATGGGCACTCCCGGAGCGGGGGGCGGGCATCTCTTGCCCTCGATGACTATCTCAATATCCTCGGTGCTTATCTTGATCTTGCCGAGGTCGTTCTTCTTTACGATCTCCGCCAGCGCTTCGATGCACTCAACGGTATCCTCGATGGGACGCGGCTCGGTAATGGTGGTCTTGTTTGCCATTTTCAGCTCTCCTTTCCGGGTCAGTCAACGGGGCGCATGCATATGCAGCCGTTATGTCCGCCGAAGCCCAGTGAATTGCTCAGTGCGCCGGTTATCTTCATATCCCTTGCGCCCTCGGTTACATAGTCAAGGTCACATTCGGGGTCGGGCACCTTATAGCCCAGGGTCATGTGTACCTTGCTGTTCTTTATAGACATCGCGGTGACAACAGCCTCCACGCCGCCGGCAGCGCCGAGCAGGTGTCCGGTCATGGACTTGGTGGAGTTTATCGCGATATTCTTTGCGTGATCGCCGAACGCGTCCTTGACCGCCATTGTTTCAGTACGGTCGTTCATTGCGGTGGATGTGCCGTGCGCGTTGATGTAATTGATGTCCTCCGGCTTCATTCCGGCTTCCTCAAACGCGAACTTCATTGCCATCGCGCCGCCCTTGCCCTCAGGGTCCGGGCTGGTTTCGTGGTATGCGTCGCAGGTACTTCCGTAGCCGCAGATCTCTGCATATATCTTCGCACCGCGCGCCTTTGCGTGCTCGTATTCCTCAAGCACCAGAAGTCCGCAGCCGTCGCCAAGGACGAATCCGCTCCTCTCAGCGTCAAACGGAATGGAAGCTCTGTCAACGTCAGTGGAGCGCGTAATGGCGTGCATATTGTTGAATGAAGCATAGCAGAAGCCAATGTCGCTGTGCTCTGTACCGCCTGCGATCGCAGCGTCCAGGTAGCCGTGCTTGATGGAACGGAACGCCTCGCCGATGGACTGCGTGCCGCTCGCGCATGCTGTGGTCACGCAGAAGTTGCTACCCTTGAAGCCAGTGCGTATAGCTACCTCGCCGGCAGCCATGTTGCCGATCATCTTTGTGATGGTAAATACTCCGACGCGCTTGTTGCCCTTGTTGTGGTAGTTCTGCATTTCCTCCTCGGTGGTGTAGATGCCGCCGATTCCGCTGCCGATGACTACGCCAACGCGATAGGGGTCGATATCCCTGAGGTCGGTGCCTGCGTCCCTGAGCGCCTGCATTGCGCAGTATACGGCGTACTGTACGATAACGTCGTTACGGCGCAGCTCCTTCTTATCGAAATATTCCGACGGATCGAAATTCTTTACTCTTGCGACTACGGAAAGATTATCCGGCTCCTGGTCCGGGAACCAGGGCGCCATCTCAAAGCCGTGCTTACCCGCCATAAGGCTGTTCCAGAGTTCCTCTGGGGAATTTCCGCAGGGGGTGACTGCTCCCAGTCCGGTTATTACCACTCGTCTATCCATTAAACGTTGTTCCTCCAACTAATTTTCTGTATTTATATTTTATCCTGTTTGTATGGGTGGATTTTCAATCAATTACATGCTAAGTCCGCCGCTTATCTCGATTATCTGACCTGTTACATAGGAAGAATCCGGGCTGCACAGGAAAGAAACCACGCCTGCAATCTCCTCAGGCTGACCGTAGCGCTTCATGGCGATCTGAGCCAGCATTGCCGCGCGCTGCTCCTCGGTGAGCTTGTCAGTCATGGGAGTCTGGATAAATCCGGGAGCTACCGCGTTACATGTGATTCCACGGCTGCCAAGCTCCTTGGCGGTGGTCTTTGTCATCGCGATTATCGCACCCTTGGAAGCGGAATAGTTCATCTGACCGGGGTTGCCGTAAAGTCCTGCGACGGAAGCCAGATTGACTATCCTGCCGCTGCGCTGGCGTATCATCACCTTGCCGACCAGCTTCGTCATATTGAATACTGACTTCTGATTTACGCGGATAACCAGGTCGTAGATCTCCTCGCTCATCTGTGCCATAAGTCCGTCGCGGGTGATCCCGGCGTTGTTTACCAGAACGTCGATGGTGCCGAACTTCTCCTTAGCCCACTTCACCATAGCGTCGCACTGGGAATAATCGGAAACGTCCGCCGCATAGCATTCCGCCTGTACGCCGAGCGCACGGCACTCGTCCGCTACTTCCTTTCCAGCGGTGTCAAGTATCTCCTGGGATACGTCGTTGATTATGATGTTATAGCCGTCCTTTGCAAGGCGCTTTGCTATCGCTGCGCCGATTCCACGGCTGGAGCCGGTTATAAGTGCTGTTCCTGCCATAATTTTATCCTTTCGTCAGTTGTTTGTCTGAAATTATGTTTCAAATATAAGCGCGCCGTAGGTCAGACCTGCGCCGAAGCCAACGAAGCATATCTTCATTCCCGGCTTCACAAGTCCCTGCCTGCGCATCTCGTCGAGGCACACCGGAATGCATGCGCTGGAAACGTTGCCCATACGCGCGATGTTGGTATATACCCTCTCCTCGGGAATGCCGAGAATCTCGGTCGCCTTCTTGATTATGCGGAGGTTCGCCTGGTGCGGGATAACGATGTCAAGGTCGTTGATGTCGTATCCGCCCTGGGCAGCGACGTTCCTGACCGCGTTCGCCATCGCGTTCACCGCGAACTTATAAACTGCGTGTCCGTCGCTCTGGAGGTACTTTTTCTTGGAGTCCGTGTCGAACATAGCGTCCCACGGCTCCTCGCCCTCTCTGGTTTCATAGAACGGGCAGTTCGGGTCGTAGTTTATCTTGCAGTAGAGCGCCTCAAACTCGTCGCCGTCCGCGCCGAGCATGGAATAGAACGGCTTGTCGGACTTTCTGTACACTACGGCGCCGGAAGCATCACCAAACAGTATGCACATCGAACGGTCGGTGTAGTCAAGCTGACCGGACAGCTTTTCGCACGCAACGACAAGTATCGTCTTGTAATGACCGGTCTCAAGGTACTTCTGTGCGATATCCGTCGCGGTGATGAAGCCGGTGCACGCGCTGTTCACGTCGAAAGCCGCAGCATTCACCGCGCCGATCTTCTTCTGGATAAGGCATGCAGTGGAGGGATAGAAAAAATCCGGCGTACAGGTGGACACCAGGATAAGATCGACCTCCTCAGGCTTTACTCCGGCGTCTGCGAGAGCCTTCTTCGCCGACTCAACACCCATGTAGTAGCCGGGCTTGTCGGTGAGGATATGGCGCTGCTTGATACCGGTGCGCGGGGTTATCCATTCGTCAGAAGTATCGAGGAACTCTGCGAACTTGTCGTTATCCGCAACAAATTCCGGCACATAGCTGCCTGTTCCCAAAATCTCAATTCCGCTCATTAAAAATTCTCCTTGATTTTCTTTTCGATATATAGTATAATAAACATGGTGTCTATCATTTCAAAAACGATGTCCATATTCTGCCAGATAAATCAAGGCAGAATATGACATACCATATTTATTTTACCCCATTACAGTGGATTTGTCAACAGGTTTTTCAACAAATCTATACAAATCGCCGATTATCTCAGAACTTTATTTTGTTTTTCAGTGTATTTTGCGGCAGGATACGGCGCAAAACCTCCCGGCTGCGAAAATACTCACATACAGATACAGAAAGGAATTACAGAGAATGCGAGAAATTCCATCATCAGCCATTACCGAAACCGTCGCCCGGCTGTGCGAGCAGGCAAATCTGAAGCTTCCCTGCGGTATGCGCGAGTGCATAACCGCCAGCGCTGAAAAGGAGGAAAGCCCCCTGTGCCGCAGCGTGCTCGGCGATATCGTAAACAACATCGACTGCGCGGCGGAGCTTGGCGTGCCGATATGCCAGGACACGGGCATGGCGGTGATATTTGCGGAGGTAGGACAGGACGTACACATAACCGGCGGAGCGTTTGAGGACGCAGTGAACGCCGGAGTCGCACAGGGCTACGTCAACGGCAAGCTTCGCCTTTCGATAGTCGGCGACCCGCTGGAGCGCAAGAACACAAACAACAACACACCCGCGGTTATCCACACGCGTATCGTCCCCGGAGACAAAATTCACATCATGGCGGCGCCAAAAGGCTTCGGCAGCGAGAACATGTCCCGCCTGAAGATGTTCACTCCATCAGCGACAAAAAAGGATATCGTGGATTTCGTGACCGAGTGCGTCAGCCTTGCGGGAAGCAACCCATGTCCCCCGATAGTTGTCGGCGTGGGTATCGGCGGCGACTTTGAATACTCCGCGTATCTTGCGAAAAAGGCGCTCTGCCGCGACCTGTCAAAGCGCAATCCCGACCCGGTATACGCGGAGCTTGAACAGCAGATGCTGGACAGCATAAACGCGCTCGGCATAGGCTCCCAGGGCTTCGGTGGTACTGTCACCGCGCTTTACGTAAACATTGAGAAATCCGCGACGCATATCGCCGGGCTTCCGGTCGCCGTTAATATCGGCTGCCACGTTACACGGCACGCGGAGGCGGATATCTGATTCGCCGCCAGTCCCTGCGCAATACACGCACAATCTTTGTACGGCATTGCCATAAATCATTTTTTGGAGGTTCATTATGAAAACAGTTTTCTTATTTTCCGGACAGGGTTCACAGTACCCCGGTATGGGCGCGGAGCTTGCGGAGAAGTCCTCTGCGGCTAAGCAGATCCTTGAATGCGGCTCCGATATCATGGGCTTCGACCTGATGAAAAAGCTCACTGAGTCCACCCCAGAGGAGCTTGCACAGACCCGCCTTTCACAGCCGGCTATCTTCACCACTTCTCTGCTGGCTCTTGCCGCTGTCCGTGAAAACGGTATCGACAACGCTGCTGTGGCTGGCCACTCCCTGGGCGAGTACGCCGCGATGTACGCTTCCGGAATGCTCGGCATGGAGGACGCATTCAAGGCTATCAAGCTGCGCTCCGCGGCTATGGCTGAGGCTGCGGAAGCCACCGGCGGCGCTATGGCAGCGATCATCGGCAGCGACAACGAAACAATCGCCAAGGTATGCGAGGAAGTGAACGGCTTCTGCGCTCCCGCTAACTACAACAGCCCCCAGCAGACCGTGATCGCAGGCGAATCCGCAGCTATAGACGAAGCTATCGCGAAGTTCGGTGAGATGGGCAAGCGCGCCGTAAAGCTCGCGGTTTCCGCAGCGTTCCACACAAAGCTCATGGCTGGCGCGGCTGAAAAGTTCAAGGGCGAGATCGCGGGATTCCCGTTCAAGGCTCCGACCTGCGACTTCTACTCCAACCTCTACGGAAAGAAGCTCGACGATTTCTCCGACATGCCGTCCTATCTTGCAGCGCACATCTGCTCCCCGGTACGCTTCGTCGAGGAAGTCACCGCGATGCAGTCCGCAGGCATCGAAGCTTACGTTGAGCTAGGTCCGGGCAAGGTGCTGACTGGTCTTGTAAAGAAGTTTGACCGCGGCGCAAATGCAATGCACATCGAAAATGCTGACACTCTTGAAAAGGCTCTCGCCGCTCTGAAAGGTTGATCAATATGCGTAAATTCGGAATTTTAGGACACCCCCTCGGACACTCCCTCTCCCCGCAGATCCACTCCGCGCTGTTCGCGCTGGACGGAGAAACCGTGGATTACCAGATGTACGACATCGCGCCGGAGGAGCTTCACAACAAGTTCGATTTCCTCGCGACCCTGGACGGATTCAATATAACTATCCCGCACAAGGTATCCATCATTGACTTCTGCGACAGACTGGACGCAGGCGCGCAGCGATACCGCTCCGTAAACTGCATAAAGGTAGGCAATGACGAGAAAGTCGGATACAACACCGACGTCATCGGATTCACAAAATCCATTGCGGCGCTGGGCGCTTCACTTGATTCAAAAGTACTGCTCATCGGCTGCGGCGGCGTAGGCAGAATGATGGCAATAGAAACCGCCCTGGAGGGCGGCGACCTGACTATCGCAGCGCTGAAGTCAGACGCGGCTCTCGCAGAGGAAGTAATCAGGGAGATAAAAGCGCTCAGGTCCGACGCAAAGGTACAGATTGCCTGGATAAGCGGCGCGGCTCTTGATAAGTGCGACCTCCCCGGTGGGGCGCAGTACGACCTGCTCGTCAACGCATGCCCCGTCGGTATGTTCCCGAAAGTGGACAGAATGCCCTGCACTCCTGCGGTGCTCGACGGCGTGAAGTTCGTATTCGACGCAGTTTATAATCCCAAGGTGACGCTGCTTGCAAAGACTGCCCGTGAAAAGGGCGCAAAGGCTATGACCGGCATGGCTATGCTGGTTCTCCAGGCGGTAGCCGCTCACGAGATATGGGACGCCGTATCCTACAAGACCGAGGACATCAACAAGATAATCTCCGATATGGAGGATCTGATATGACCGCTTCCGTGTATCTCTGCGGCTTCATGGGCTGCGGAAAGAGCCACATCGGCCGTCTGCTGGCTGCGGAGCTGGGGCGCGAGTCAGTGGATCTCGACAAGGTGATCGTTGACCGCGAGGGAATGTCCATACCCGATATTTTCGCGCAGTTCGGCGAACCGCACTTCCGGGAGCTGGAGGCAAAGTATATCCGTGAACTCAGCGGCGGCTATATCGTCGCCACCGGCGGCGGCGCGCTCATCAACGAGCATACCGCAGAATTCGCGCGGCAGAGCGGACTTTCGGTATACATAAACACTCCGTTTGAGGTGTGCTATGAGCGCATAAAGAGCGACACAAACCGTCCGCTTGTCGTGAACAACACGCCGGAGCAGCTCCGGCAGATATACGACACCCGCGCCGAGATATACCGCCGTAACTCCATGGTGATGGTAAACGGCAACGCCCGTGATTCCGTTATCTGCGGCGAGATAGTCAAGCTGGTGCGCGTATTCGAAAAGAATGGCAAGCTCTGAAAGGACACAAATGGTAGTAATCAACGTTAAAACAAGAACTATGGCGGCGCAGGATTTCGAATGCGGCTACGTGCGCTGTGCGGACGGAGTTTTCACCGATATCGGCGACATGACCGGCTATAAGGCGATCCCCGGCGAGGAAGTCATCGACGGCGCGGGACTTACGCTCTATCCCGGATTCATCGACGCCCACTGCCACATCGGCATGTGGAACGACGCGCTCTGCTTCGAGGGCGAGGACGGAAACGAGGACACAGACCCCTCCACGCCACACCTACGCGCGATAGACAGCGTGAATCCGATGGACAGGTGCTTTGAGGACGCAGTTGTCGCCGGAGTTACATCCGTATGCACCGGAGTTGGAAGCGCCAATCCCATCGGCGGCTCGTTTATAATAATGAAAACCTGGGGAAGCAGACGTGTTGACAGGCTCATCGTGAAATCCCCGGCGGCGATAAAATTCGCCCTCGGCGAGAATCCGAAGAACACCTACAACGACCGGGACGAAACTCCCGTGACGCGCATGGCTACCGCCGCAATAATCCGCGAGCAGCTCATAAAGGCGCGCCGCTACCGCGACGACATGGCAGAATATGAGCGACTTAAAGGAACGGACGACGAGATATCCCAGCCGGATTTTGATATGAAGTGCGAAGCGCTTCTCCCGCTTTTCGACAGGGAGCACCCGCTCAAGGCACACTTCCACTGCCACCGGGCAGACGATATATTCACGGCTCAGCGAATCGCAGAGGAATTCGGTCTGAATTACGTGCTGATACACTGCACGGACGGCGCGCTGATAGCCGAAGATTTAGCCGAGGACATGCCTGCCGTAGTGCTCGGACCGATATTCGGAGACCGCGGAAAGCCGGAACTTGCCAACCACGACATAACAACTCCGGCGGTTCTGGCAGAGCATGGAATTAAATTTGCGCTGTGCACCGACCACCCGGAAACCCCCATTCAGTATCTTCCGTTGACCGCTGCGCTCGCAGTGCGCGGAGGTCTTGACAGGGAGCTTGCGCTGCGCGGGATCACCATCACAGCGGCGGAGACCCTCGGCGTATCCGACCGGATAGGCTCCGTGGAGCCTGGCAAGGACGCGGATTTCACGCTGTACGCCGACGACCCCATCGACATGATGACCTCCCCGGTGCTTACGGCAGTCCGGGGAAAGATAGCCCACAGGAAGCACTGATTTTCTGAGAAAGGCTTGTCATGAGCGGATACAGGAACAAGGCACACAAAAGGGAAAAGGCTCCGGTCAGCCGGTTTCAGTCGCTGCTGCGGAAGCCGTGGCTTTTCGCAGGCTCCGCGCTGGGGCTTGACATCGCCATGCTCGTCACGGGTATGGTGCTCTCACGGGTGAACATTGAACCGGAATACACGCTGGTGTATAACGCTGTACAGCGCAGCCAGCCGTTTGGATTCTTCGGCGTGATCGCCGCAGTGGTGCTCGGAATAATATGCGTTCTCACCGCGCTCATCATCGCCGGGGCGTTTACGAAGAAAAAACGCGCGGCGCAGTTCGCCGGAGCGGCGGCACTGCTCGTCGTTTCGCTGTGCATGGTCGGCGTATCCGCAGTGACTGCGCTTGGACTCCCGCCGCAGAGCCGCACACTCGTCAGCTACACGGACGAGGAGCTCACACTGCTCATTGAGGAGGAGCACAGGTACACCGGAAACGGCGTGGTGTCGTTCTTTCTGACGGACGGGAGCAAGGAAAAGGTGGTAAGGCTCGCGAGCACGGAGATCACGGAATATTCTTCAAGCGACGACCGCTACACGGTGTCCTGGGTATCTGACGATATACTGACAGTCGGATTCCAGGACGGAATGAACTACCGTACCGTGCAGGTGAACGTTGACCGCACGATGTTCCCGGCGGTCAGCTCCGGGACTTCAGAGGCATAAAATTATGGGAGGGTTGTTCCCTCCCATACATAATTATAGACGCATTATTCAACAAAAAGAGCCGCCCATTATGACGGGCGGCTCTCAGTTATTGTTATCAGCTGATGGTGATACCGGAAAGGTAGAACGCTGCGGGCTTGCCCTCGGTTCCCCTGGGAACTATCTTGAGGGTATGCGTTCCGCTCTCGTCAAAGCTCTTCAGCTCCTTGAACTGGACGTAATTGCCCCAGCCGCCAGAGAAATCAGCATTGATGGTCTCAACAAACTCATCGTCAACATAGATATCCGCGAGACCTGCGTTGTTGGTCAGCATTCCGTACAGGATACCGATGTTCTGAGCCTCGACCTCGATAACAAGTGCGCTGTCATCGCCAAAAGTGCCGTCGCTGGACTTTGCGATCCACGGATTCTTGAAGCCGCCGAAATCCATCTGCTTCTGCTGGAACGCGCCTGCGGATACGGGCTGGGCGTCGTCAGTGGTCAGCAGCTGTGCCTTCTCGTACTTAGCGCCCTCATCGCCGGGATCAGGGAATGCGGGATCAGTGGTGTCGATGCTGTCAAGATTATCGGCAACATACTGGAGGTATGTTGTCAGCATGGAGCTGAGTATCGCATGACCGTTCATGTTCGGGTGAATGTTGTCGCCGGAGATATCAGACCACTGAACGCCGTCCTGGGTATCCAGGAAGTCCAGCATAGCGTCATGATAGGATACGAACGGAACTGAATACTTGTTGGTCACCTGACCGTGGCAGTCCTGAACACTGGTGCCGTTGTCCTGAGTCATTGCGATGCAGATGATTCCAGGAGCTGTTTCATACTGCCAGATCATGCGGATAAGTCCCTCATAGGTCAGCTTGTTGATGTTATTGTTCTGGGACTCGTCGTTTACCGAGAAATCAATGAAAACGAGGTCGGGGTTCTTGCTGAGCACCTGCGTGCTGCATCTGTGAACACCGATGTATGAACCGGTAGCGCCGATTCCTGCATTGACGTAATTTACCTTGGCATTCGGATACTGCTCTTCAAGCCACTTTGCAGTGAGCGCTGCATAGCAGTTCTCGTTGTCCGCGCCGGTACCCTGTGTGATGGAGCCGCCCAGGAACGCCACAGTAACCTCCTCACCATTCTGGAGCTTCTGAAGTACCTTTGCGATACGCGCCGGATTACCCTGGGTGTACATCAGTTTGGTGAGCATCTGCTCTGCTGCAGATGTCGCAGTGGCTTCATCAAGACCAAGACGCGCCTGGATAGTCGCGGAAAGCTGGTCGGGCTTCATCGGATTCGGCAGGGCAACTTCCTCTGCTGCGCCGTTGTCAGCTTCTGCGGTAGCCGGTGCGGATACTTCCGAGGTAGCGCTGCTGTCGGACTCGCTTATGCTGTTAGCGTCGGCAGTGCTTGTTACGCTTTCGGAAGCGCTGCTTGTGCTGTTCTCAGCCACGGAGCTTTCCGTATTACCAGAACAGCCTGCCATTGCAAGCACCATTGCGCCTGCAAGTATCATTGCCAGATATCTTTTCATTTTGATTTCTCCTTTAAGTAAGTTGAGTTATAAAGTTAGCTCAAACAAATTTCTTGTATTAGGTATTATACACTTAAATTTTTAACTTGTCAATAGGTAAACGGGCAGTTCACAACAATCTCCTTTACTTCTCACGCGTACCTGAGCGAAGTTCGTCCGCCATCTTAGAAAGCTTCTTTAAACGGTGATTCAGTCCACTCCTCGTTATCGGCGTGGGAAACAGGTCGCATAGCTCCGACAGCGAAAGCTCCGGATTTTCCAGCCGCAGCCGCGCGGTCTGCTGTAATTCCGGGGAAAGGCTCCCCTCTCCCAGCGTATCGAATATCAGCTGAATATCCTCGGCGCTCCTGTTGGAAGCCGCCACGGTCTTGTCAAGATTGGCGCTCTCGCAGTTCACGGAGCGGTTCACGCGGTTTCGGAAGTCCTTGACTATCTTCACCTGCATTATCTCCATTGAATGGTTAGCCGCGCCGATGTAGGTCAGAAAATCCTCGATAAGCTCGCTTTCCTTCGCATAAATAACGCTGCGCTTCGCCCTGCCGCGCCTTGTTTCCTTCACCGCCATTCCGTGCTCGGTGATAAACTCCAGGAGCGCCGGGCTTCTCCCGCTCTCCGGCAGTACTATCTCAAGATGGTACTCCTTATTCGGGTCGGTGACGGATCCGCAGCTTATGAACACGCCGCGCAGGAACGCTCCGCTGCATTCGTCGCCGCCGGGGACTGCGCTGCCGCTTATGGCGTCCATATCACCGAAGCGCTCCGCTATCTGCTCCCAGCCGCTCTTTACTTTCAGCGTGTAGAGTGAGCCGCTGCTCTTCACCAGCCGTACTATCTCGGAATGCACGCCGGGGAACACCATTTTCATAAGCTCCAGCGCGGCGTTCATCAGCTCAATGTTCTCCGTCTGAATGACCGGTCTGCCATTCTCCTCCCGTGAAGCGAACATAATGCCATAGAGCACCGCGGCCGCCTGCTCCGGCGGGAGATTGTGCACGTCGCACAATTCCGCCCTGATATCTGAACTGAATGACATTTATACCTCCATCACAGGCTGTAAGTAAGGAGCGGCTCACCGCTTTCCAGCTGCTTTATCGTGAACGTACCGTCCTCGTATATCATGTAACTCCGCGGCTTGCCCTCCTTTGGCAGGGAAACCGAGCCGTCGTTAAGGCAGTGAATACCGTCCACGCATTCCGCCTTAAATACGTGCGTGTGACCGTTTATCAGCACGTCCCCAGGGCACAGCGGCGGCAGCGCATTCGGATTAAAGTGATGCCCGTGGGTGAGATAGAAGCACCGTCCCTGGTCGTAAATCAGCGCGTAATCCGCCAGCACCGGGAATTCAAGTACCATCTGATCCACCTCGGTGTCGCAGTTTCCGCGGACGCACAGTAACCTGCTCTTCATCGGATTGAGCAGCGCTATCACCTTTTTCGGGTCGTGACCCTCCGGCAGGTCGTTGCGCGGTCCGTGGTAGAGGATATCCCCCAGCAGGCAGAGCCGCCCGGCTCCCTCGCGGCGGAAAGCCTCCAGCATTCTTTCGCAGAAAAGCGCCGAGCCGTGTATATCAGACGCGAACATTAACTTCATGTTTATCATTCCTTTAACAAATAATGCCCGTTTCCGGGTCATAACCTTATTATATATCTAATTTTCTTTGCTGTCAACCTTGAAATATTCCGGAAAGTATGCTATAATAAAAAAGTATATTGATTTTATATGCTGGGATCATATCTGAATGATGCCCGGACAGAAAGGAAAACTATGCTTACAAGAGAAGAATTCAATGCGCGTCTTTTAAAGCTCGAAAGAGATCAGGAGGAGCTTATCAAGCGCCACAACCCTGCTTCCGATTTCTACAACGGAATTTATACAAGATACCAGAACCCGGTGCTGACCGCGGCTCACGCACCAATCATCTGGCGCTATGACCTGTCATACAACGATAACCCGAACCTCATGGAACGTCTGGGCGTAAACGCCGTTATGAACTCCGGCGCAGTTTATCTCAACGGAAAGTACTGCCTGGTAGCCCGCGTGGAGGGCGCTGACAGAAAGTCCTTCTTCGCTGTTGCAGAGAGCGACAAGCCGACAGAGGGCTTCAAATTCCGTGATTATCCCGTTATCCTCCCGGACACCTGCCCCGATGAAACAAATGTGTACGACATGCGTCTGACGCAGCACGAGGACGGCTGGATATACGGCGTGTTCTGCTCCGAGAGCAAGGACAAGGAGAACCCCGACCTCTCCGCTGCGACCGCACAGGCTGGTATCGTCCGCACAAAGGACCTCGTTACATGGGAACGTCTGCCGAACCTCATCTCCAAGTCCCCGCAGCAGAGAAACGTCGTACTCCACCCTGAGTTCGTAAACGGAATGTACGCGTTCTACACACGTCCGCAGGACGACTTCATCTCCACCGGCTCCGGCGGAGGCGTATGCTTCGCTCTCTGCAAGGATATCACTAACCCCGTGCTCTGCACCGACGAGGTCGTCATCTCTCCGAGAATTTACCACACCATCACCGAGGTCAAGAACGGCGCCGGCGCTGTTCCGATAAAGACCCCCAAGGGCTGGATACACATTGCACACGGCGTAAGAAACACCGCTGCCGGTCTGCGCTATGTAATTTACGTGTTTGCTACCGACCTTAACGACCCGTCCAAGCTCATCGCAAGCCCGTCCGGTCTGTTCATCGCTCCGCATGGTATCGAGCGCGTCGGCGACGTTTCCAACGTTGCGTTCACCAACGGCGCCATCGTACGCGAGGACGGCAGCGTATACATCTACTACGCTTCCTCCGACACAAGGCTCCACGTGGCTTCCACCACCATCGAGCAGCTCATGGACTACACATTCAACACACCGTCCGACCCGCTGCGCTCCGCTGACTGCGTAAAGCAGCGCTGCGGACTTATCGCCAAGAACCTCTCCGGAGAGCGCAAGGCATGACGGAATACTTCGACCTGTACACCGCAGACCGCCGCAGGCTGGGCAGAAAGATCCAGCGCGGCGCGCCTATCCCACACGGTGAATATCACATCGTGGTGCAGATAATGTCGGTGAACAGCCACGGAGAGATACTGCTGACCCAGCGCGTGCCGCAAAAAACCAGCGGCGGCAGATGGGAATGCAGCGGTGGCTGCGCGATAAGCGGCGAAACCAGCCGCGAGGCCGCCGTCCGTGAGTTATTCGAGGAAACTGGTATCCGAGCGTATCCCGGTGAGATAAGTCTTGAGTGGACGCTCACCACCGACAGTATGCTCCGGGATTTCTATATCGTCCACAAGGACGTCAGCCTTGACAGACTGCGGCTGCAATCCACGGAGGTATGCGCCGCGAAGTGGGTAACGTTCGAACGTCTGGAGGAAATGGCGCTGAATGGTCAGACCACCCGCACCGTAGCAAAATGGCTTGAAAACCGCGGAAGCGACCTCAGACAGCGCGTCATTGAGATCAGCCGTGGTATCGACGGTCTTGACAAGGCGGAATAACAGCAGAACAAGCCTTAATTCCGGAGGGCACTTATGAAAACGATAATCGTTGGCGGCGGCAAGGTAGGCTTCTACCTTGCCAAAACGCTGCGCGGCCAGGGACACGAAACAGTAATAATCGAGCAGGACAAGGAGCAGTGCCGTATGTGCGCTGATCTCCTGGACGTCCGGGTGTGCTGCGGCGACGGCACCTCGCAGAACGTCCTGCGTACCGCCGGGGCTGAAGACGCCGATGTCGTGGCGGCAGTCACCGGGCGCGATGAAAGCAACCTCGTATGCTGCCAGACCGCCAAGAAGATATTCGGCGTGAAAAAGACCGTCGCAAAGGTCAACAATCCCAACAACACCGCCGCGCTGCGCTCACTGGGAGTGGATACCGTGGTGTCCGCCACGGACTTCATTATCCAGAACCTCCAGCGCGAAGTAGATATCTCCGCGATACGCGAGTTAATTGCGCTAAACGACGGAGACGCTTCCCTGGTGCAGATAGACCTGCCGGAAAACTACAAGCTTGCCGGCAGCTCGCTGATGGAAATAAACCTGCCGCAGTCGTGCAGCGTATGCTGTATCAACCGCGATGGCAGGACGATAATCCCACGCGGACAGACGCGGCTGCACAGCGGCGACAAGCTGCTTGTAGTCACCCTCGGCACCGCCGAAAGGGAGCTGCGCCGCATACTCCGTCTGAAGGACTGACAAACGACAACGCCAACAAATAAGGACAATATAATGGAACAGAAAAAACCACGCACCACCACAAAGTCCACAGCAAAGACCACGACCAGAAAAACCTCGCCCCGCCGCACCAAAAAGCAGCAGGGTGACATCATCTTTGCGCTGGATATCGGAACGCGCACCGTCGTCGGCGTTCTTGCTGAAAAGACCGCGGACGGCTACAAGCTCATCGACATGGAGACCCAGGCGCACGAAAGCCGCTCTATGACCGATGGTCAGATAGAGGATATCGACGCGGTGGCAGCAGTGGTGAAATCCGTGAGGACCGCGCTGGAGCGCCGTCAGCTGATAAAGCTCCAGCGGGTGTGCATAGCCGCCGCCGGACGCGCATTAAAGACCCTGCGTCACAGCAGCGCGCACGACGTTTCGTCAAGGCGCGTGATATCCGCCGAGGATATCCGCGATGCTGAACTGGAGACAGTGCGCTCCGCCGAGGAAGCTTTTACCGCCGAGAACGAAACTTCGTCGTTCTACTGCGTGGGACACAGCGTCATCTCCCTCACGCTGGACGGCTATAAGGTCAGCAAGCCAGAGGGACACCGCGGAAACTCACTTGTGACCGAGGTAATAGCTGCGTTCCTCCCGGCGTACGTCGTGGAGAGCCTGTGCGCCGCAGTCGATCTCGCGGGGCTTGAGACCGCAGGACTTACCCTGGAGCCTATCGCCGCGATAAACGCGGTAGTTCCAAAGGAGCTCAGGCTGATAAACGTCGTGATGTGCGATATCGGCGCAGGAACTTCGGATGTCGCTGCGTCCAGGGACGGCAGTATCACAGCGTACGGTATGGCGACCATCGCCGGCGACGAAATGACTGAAGCACTGATGAAGCAGCTGCTGGTGGATTTCAACGAAGCCGAGCGCATAAAAACCTGCCCCGACCCGCAGACAGAATACACGGATATTCTTTTCGTACACCATACCGTCACCGCCGAGCGAGTGCAGGAGATACTCCGCCCTGCAAAGGAGGAGCTTGCGCAGACGATATGCACTGAGATCCTCGCAGCTAACGGCGAAGTGCCCCAGGCGGTGTTCCTGGTCGGCGGCGGAAGCAAGCTGCCGGGACTCCCGGAGCTTGTCGCAAGAGGACTGGGACTTGACCCCGCCCGCGTCGCTGTCGGCACCCGCGAGATGATACGCGGCATAACCGCGCCGAAATCCATCGAGATAGGGACTGAACACGCTACGCCGGTCGGTATCGCGATAACCGCTTCCGAGGGCGTGAAGTACGACTTCACGACAATAACCCTCAACGGCAGGAAGATACGCGCACTGGATACCCGCAGACTCACGGTGTTCGAGCTGTGCAGCCTTGGCGGGATAAAGCCGGAACAGCTCATGGCGCGCTCCGGCAAGGGACTTGTGTTCACTGCTGACGGCGAAAAGGTCATGCTGCGCGGTACGCCGAGCGTTCCGTCCGAAATGACCCTCAACGGTAAGCCGTGCTCGCTTAATTCGCAGGTTCGCAAGGGCGATGAAGTGACTATAGTCCCGGCGGTGCCCGGCGAGGACGCAGCCGCGCTGCTCTCCGACCAGTACGACATGTCTGGAATGAACATCGCCGCTGTTACCCTTGACGGCAGAAACGTCACCGCCGGAAATTACATACTTGTAAACGGCGTTTCCACCGCGTCTGACGCAGACATTGAGAACGGCGCGGTGTTACATCACGTCCGCCTGGAGACCCTCGGCGAACTGCTGGCGCAGGAAGCCCCCGGACAGGAAACCGCGCTTGTGAACGGAGCCGCCGAAACACCCGGATACATTCTCCGTGACGGCGACGAGATATCCACACAGACCGCCAAGGAAGCTCCGGACGTACTCAGTGAAACCGCTGAAAGTTCCGAGAACCCAGAGAAAACCGAGGGCGCAGGAGTGCCTATAATCTTTAACGGAATGTCCGTGACATTCCCGGCGGAAGCAGGGCGTCAGCCAGTGTTCCTTGATATCCTGGCGGCGTTTTCCGATGACCCGACCGGGCTTCTCGCAGGCTCTGCGACCGTCACCATAAACGGCAAGCTCGCCCGGCTGGACGAAACGATACACCCCGGCGACGACATCGTGATTGATTAAACCGGAGATGATACAGCTGATGAAGATCAAAAGAATAACCGCGCTGGCGGCTGCGGCTTCGCTGCTGTGCGGCTGCACCGCAGTCCCGGACAGGGAGCTTGCTTCCCCGGCGCCGTCCTCAGAAGAAGGCACGACTGAGCCTGGCAGTTCCTCTGAAGCAATAAATTACGACGAAGTCCCAGCAAAGCAGTACCCGATGGAGAACATGGAATTTTCCGTGAAGCTGAACGCCGAGGGCGGCTCGTTCAGCGGAAACGTCCGCACTGACGGCGAATTCGACGGCAAGGGCTATATCGTGCTCGACGAGGGAATGAAGCTGGGTCACATAGTTTCCCCGGATACCTCCCAGGAATACTGCATAGCGATTGCCGCGCACTCCTACACCGGAGCCGTCGTGCGGCTCAAGACCGCCAACGAGGTGGTCGGAGCGTACTACATTCCGGCGTCTGAATCCACGGAGTTCACGATGTTCGCGATAGACCATGTTTACCTCACTGCCGGCGCAGATATCCTTACATTTGAAGTGATCTCCGGCAGCGCCGCCCTGGATTACATCACCGTCAACAATTCCACAAGGGTTTCCGGAAGCGCTTACTACATCTCAAAATCTGCGGTTAGCACGGGCACTTCCGTTTCTACCCTGGGACTTATGCGGTTCTTTGCCGATAATTACGGCAAACGCACTATCACCGGGCAGTGCGTGACTCCCGGCTCCAACGCCGAAATAGACGCAGTTACCACCGAAATCGGGCGCTCCCCCGCCATGCGCACAGGGGACCTGATGTACTCCACGACCGCGGTCTACGCCACAAACAAGGAGACCGCCGACAATGAACTCAAGTTGGCGATGGAATGGGGACAGAACGGCGGTATAGTTTCTTTCGGCTGGCACTGGTATGCACCGGAGGGCAAGCCGTCCTATTATGCGGACAGCTCCGATATGATCCTCGCCGACGCCGTGACCGAGCGCGATATCTCGATGGCTGACGACGAGGAGCTTGAATCCCTGCTGGACAGCGGGCTTGTCACCGAAAGCACCATCGCGCTGGTTAAGGATATCGACGCCGTGGCACAGGCTCTGGTGCAGTTCCGCACGGCGGGTATCCCGGTGGTTTTCCAGCCGATACCGGACGGCGACAGCAGCATGTACTGGTGGAGCGGCAACGCAACCAGTTACAAGTGGCTCTGGAAGCTGATATTCAACCGCCTGGACAAGTACTATTCGCTGAACAACCTCGTATGGATATGGAACGGCAGCGACGCCGACTACTTCCCCGGCGAAGAGTACTGCGACATCATCGGGCAGAGCTTCTTTGAGGACAGCGCGTCCTCCTTTGCGGACAGATTTACCGTGCTCGCCGACATGACCGAGGACGTACCCAAGGCACTGGCGATAACCGCCTGCGACAAGCTACCGTCGGCGGACTACATGAACCGCGACAACGCTATGTGGCTGTGGTTCTCGATAGCAAGCGGAAGTGCAATAATCGACAGCCGCGGCGACCTCTCGGAAAAATACACCAGCTGGCAGTCGCTTCACGACGCATACAACGGAACGCTCTGCATAACGCTTGATGAGCTTCCGGACTTTGAAGAATACGCGTTCCAGGATTGAGGGGTGCAATATGTTCGGGTTCCTTAAAAAAGCAAAGATCGGCAAGACCGAGGAAGAAAAGCGCGCGGAAAGCCTGCCACTCACCAAAAAGGTGCAGTTTGAACCGCTGAGCATGGCGGATATGGAGCAGCAGCTCGACCATGACATGCGCACCGTGCTCAGCTTCACGCCGGTGAACTACTACGCAACAAAGAACAAATACCTGCTCTGCACATTCTACTATGCGGAGGATTTTTCTGAGATATACATGCGCTTTGAACTGCGGGTTGACGACCTCCCGCGCGGGCACAGCCGCATGTACTGCATAGACAAGGTGCTCATGCGGGATATCCTCAGAAAATTCGGTCAGAATATCAATATCGGGGTGTAACTATGGAGAAATTATCACTGCTGGACTGTCCCGTCTGGTTCGACAAAACAAACATGCTTGACATGCTCTCGCTGTCCGCGGGACGGGCGTTCCTCTGCCAGAACAGAATGGGAGAACTTGTGGTCGGAAACAACGTCTGGGGGCTTGACCCGATGAAAGGCATTATCCGCTTCGGCGACCGCGAATTCGACGCCGGAGTGCTCGGCACGGAATCCGAAATACAGGGTACATGGCTATGGAGCTGGGCGCACACGGAAAGCGGACTTCCCGAAAGATCCGTTGCGATATCCCGCCGTGCAAAAAAAGCGCTGCCTGATCTCGCGGAATTCCAGACCGGAAAATTCATGCTTGACGAGCTTCACACCGGACACAATCTCGCGATGATAAGCGTTGGAGTATCCGATGAGAACCTCTGCTACTACCGCTGCCCATACGACGGCGGAGCGGCGTTCGTAGCCGTTTCGGGGCTTCCCGGAGAGATTTTCGCGCCGGCGGAAATACAGGAATTCGTGCGTCAGTTCATTGAGATAATCAGCGGATTTTACTGCGATCATCGGCTTCTTGCGGCAGGCTTCCTATATCAGAACGGAACTCCGTTCACCACGGATGAAAACGTGATAGTCGCTGAATTCGGCGGCAGAAAGCTCCGTATGCTGTTTGAACAGACCGAGGACGGACTTTCCCGCGTGATGGATATTTCGGAGATTTAAAAAACTTAAAATAAAAAACGCTGCCATCTGGCAGCGTTTCAGCTTGTCGAAAAAGTATCTTTTGCCCGCGAAGCGGGCATTTGAAATCCAT